>JANMPK010000245.1:0-6273 GCA_031369825.1 Sphingomonadales bacterium | reverse complement strand
CAGAAAGGCGCGTCGGTTTTCAATCGGTCGATGAGATAAGCGTGACCCCCAAGCCATTATCGACCATCTGCACCAGCGTATGCAATGATGTGCCGATCATCGTTGCCGAAGCGCGCAGTTCGGGCCGGTTGCAGGCGGCGAGCGCATGGTCTTTTAAACAGTGGCCATCGACCAAGAGTAGCAATTTGCTTTCATCAATCAGGTCTGGAGATATGATGTCGGGCGGATCACGTGGGTCGTCTTTGGGGAAGGCAACATATAGGTCGTCATCAAACAGATGTGCCTTTTCGACATCGCCTGCGGCAAAAGGCAGCGCCAGCAACACGCAATCGACCTGGCCGTGATGCAGCGCGTCGCATGCCGCCGCGCTCGCTTCCTCGCGCAAATATAGCTTCAGTTCGGGATATTGCTTGCGCAGCGCGGGCAACAATTTGGGAAGAAGGAACGGCGCGATTGTCGGGATGACGCTCATCCTCAGGTCATCGGCGAGCGGCTTGCCTGCCGAACGCGCCATTTCGGCCAATTCTTCGGCTTCGCGCAATATCCGGTGCGCTTTGGCGACCATCTTGTTGCCCAAAGGTGTGAAACGTACCACACGTCGCGTTCGTTCGACCAACATCAGTCCGAGCACCGACTCCAGCTCGCGGATGCCGGCCGACAAAGTTGATTGGGTAACGAAAGTTGCTTCGGCAGCTTTGCCGAAATGGCCATGTTCTTCGAGCGCCACCAGATATTGCAGCTGCTTCAATGTCGGCAAATAGGTGCTCATCAATCGACCTTGTAAATCTATTTCACATTTATAATCGGTTTTAACGATTTTAACCAGCATTTTCGATACTGGTGTCGGTCTGCTACTGGAAATCTTGTAACTTATCTCTTAGCTTACATGAAACAACTGATGGTTCGCAGCCGGAAAGCAGGAACGGCAATGTTTATATCTAACCTTGTGGAATATCTCGATTCGATCAAAGCGCGCGATCCAGCGCCGCGTTCGCGGTGGGAGATATTGCTTTATCCCGGCGTGCTGGCAGTTGCGCTGCACCGCGTGGCGCACTGGCTTTACCGCGGGCACATGTTTTTCCTCGCGCGGTTTGTGAACCACTTTGCGCGGCTGTTCACAGGTATCGACATCCATCCCGGCGCGAAAATCGGCAGCAATTTCTTTATCGACCATGGTTTCGTCGTGATCGGCGAAACAGCTGAGATCGGCGATAATGTGACGATGTACCAGTGCGTCACTTTGGGCGGGACTAACCCGACCAGTGGTGCCGGAGGCAAACGCCATCCGACCGTAATGGACAATGTCATTATAGGTTCGGGCGCGCAGATATTAGGGCCGATTACGCTTGGCGAACGCGCGCGCATCGGTGCGGCTGCCGTGGTCACCGACGATGTGCCAGCCGGTGCAACGATGGTCGGGCAAAAGGCGCGCTCGACATTGGTCAAGGCTGAAACTTATGCCAAGGACTTCATGCCTTATGGCACGCCCTGCCGCGAATTGTTTGACCCGGCGACGCAGAGCCTCGAAATCCTGCAATGCGAGGTCGAGAGCTTGCGCAAGCGGCTTTCCGAGTTGATGGCCGAACGAGACGTGCCGGTTGCGGCCCCTGTAAAGCGCAAATCGGCCAAAGGCAGCAAGAGCGCTTGAGCGCGGTCATCACGCCATTTCCTGTTGCACACCGGCTGGCACAGGTCGGCTTTGACCGGGTCGAACTCACCCAGATTTTGAACCTCTATGGCCGGATGGTGGCGGCTGGAAACTGGCGCGATTATGCGATCGATCTCGGCCGCGATGCAGCCGTGTTCAGTGCATTCCGCCGCTCAGCCGAACGCCCTGAGTATCGTATCGAGAAACGCCCCGACTTGCGGTTGAAGCAGGGCATGTGGGCACTGGTCGGTGAAGGCGGCGCGATCTTGAAACGCGGGCATGAACTGGGGCCGATACTGGCACCGGTCGAGCGCAAGCTAATGAAACTGGTCGGCGCATAATTCTCCCTCTCCCTATGGGAAAGGGATTACGCTGTCGCCAAATGTGTCACCGGCAGTTTGACCTGTAACCCGCTCGGTAGCTTTTCGACCACAAAACGCCGTATCGGGCTCCAAAAGGCTGAGAGCGACAGCAGTGCCGAACCGATAACCAATGCAGTTAGCGCGACGTTCAATTCGACCACGCCAAATTCGCGGAACAGGAAGGTCAGCGCCACCAGCACATAGGCCAGTGCCGACACCAACAATGCTCGCCGGTCGATTGCCAGCGCCACCAATCCCATGCCGATATAGACCGCCACCACGCCGAAAGCTGCACCTGCGCCAATCGCATCGCCCTGAGTAACGCCTAAAATCCAGAACAAGGGATGTGCGATCATCGGGGCGGCGAGCAGATGCACCCAGAAAGCAACATCGCTGCGCCGAGTTTCGCGTGACCGGTCGGACATATCCCAGCGCATGGCAACGGCAAAGACGGCGAGGCCTGCGATCAGCACGATGGCCATAGCGGTTTGCTCGCGTGCGTCCTCTGCGGGATTGACCGCTGCCAATATTAAAGCAACGACGGTCGCGGCAATCGCAGCGGTGCCAGCTGCAACGGTTATCGGCACATGAAAACGGCGCCAGTGTAGCCATGTGGCAAAGGCGGTAATTAATGCCACAACGCTTACCATCAATGTGCCTGCACGTCCTTCAAGACCATCGCCAAACGAGCTTTCGATGCCCGCGATCTGGGCCGCCGCAACGCCGCCGGTAAACGCCAGCAGCAGGACAATCGAGGGCAACGCCATCCGGCGTTTAAGCGTGAAAAACTCGGCCAAACCCCATGCGGCGGCTGCGACGAAAACGCCCGCCAGCGCGTTGCTGACTGACTGACCAATGCCCGCCACTGCGACCAGCAATATGATCGCGGCAATGGTGACGAATATGTCGTTGAATCCGGTGACCAGACGGAAATGTTCTTCATCCGCCGCAGGCGCGCTTCGCATACCGGTGACATGGGCACGCAGGGCATCGGCGGCTTCTGCGGGCAAAACCCCCGCTGATACCGCCGATTGCAGATCGCTCTCGCTATACATTACGTGCATCCTCCTGTTTGCAAACTGGAACAATGCTACGCACAGTGTATTATATTGTCAATACAGTAGGCGGCGTATCAACCCAACGCCTGCAACGCCTTCATCACGGCTATCGACTGTTCGCCGCCCGATTGCGGCACGATTTCACCGGTGCGATCAATGATCTTGTCCCAAGCTGCGGCAAAGCCTTCGACATTGCGGTCGTCTTGGCGCAGCGCAACGCCGGGGGTCATGGTGACATAAGCGGCATGATATCCGCCGCCGCCTGCGCCGATGATCATGTTGGTCGGTGCATCTTCGCTGACCAGATAGAGTGCTGCCGGAACAACATTCTCCGGTGTGAACTGATCAAACAAACCTTCGGGGAAAATATCAGCAGTCATCCGCGTACCCGCAACCGGGGCAATCGAGTTCACACGGATATTGTATTTCGCTCCTTCGAGGTGCAGCGTCTTGGTCAGACCCGCGAGGCCTAGCTTTGCCGCGCCGTAATTGGCTTGGCCGAAATTCCCGTAAAGGCCGGTCGATGATGTCGTCATCAAGATGCGGCCATAAGCCTGCTCACGCATCAGATCCCACACCGCCTTGGTGCAGTTCGCCGAACCCGACACATGGACTTTCAAAACCAGATCAAAATCGGCTGGCTCCATCTTGGCAAAGCTCTTGTCGCGCAAAATCCCGGCATTGTTGATCAGGATATGGATGCCGCCCCACGCTTCCTTGGTTTTCGCAACCATTTCGACCATTTGGTCATATTCGGTCACGCTGCCGCCGTTAGCCATTGCTTCGCCGCCAGCCGCTTTGATCTCTTCGACAACTTGTGCCGCCGCATCCGAAGTGCCGGTGCCATCGCGCGTGCCGCCCAGATCGTTGACCACCACTTTTGCGCCGCGCTTTGCTAGTTCAAGGGCATAGGCCTTGCCCAGCCCGCCGCCAGCACCGGTCACAATGGCGACTTTGTCTTTAAAGCTGATGGTCATGCGATATCTCCAGAATTGTCAGTCGTTGCGGGCATCGCCGCATTTGGCCGATGCCATTGGCATGACACTCACCTTTACGCAAGCGTAAAGCAAATCGGTTGTGGAATGTCACAAAACAGCAATGCTTGAGTCACGTTCAAGTCACAGGAATGTTGTCTAGGCGTCACGGAAATTGATACCATTTGAAGGAATGCACCTATGAAATCTCCCCGCCTTTTTGCTAGCGCGGCCTGTTTGGCGCTGGTTGCTAGCCCGGTTTTGGCCGAAGAAAGTGTGGATGAGCAAGGCACGGCTTCAGAAACAAAAGCTGCTGAACCCGCCCCTGTAAAGGCAACAGCAAAGGCGAAATCGGAATGGCAATTAAAGCCACGCTGGCGCCTACAATATGACATTGCCGATATCGACGGACCGACAGGGCTTGCTGGCTTGGGCAAGGTTGAGGATATACGCCGCGCCCAGATCGGTGTTGATTTGAAAATGCCCGGAGGATTTTCGGGGCGGATCGAGGGCGATTTGGCGGCTAACCAGATTGAATTCACTGACGCCTATCTTGCTTGGGACCGCAAAGGCATCAACATTACCGCCGGGCAGCATAAGGCGCTAACGCCACTTGACGATATGACGAGTGATCTAAACACCAGCTTCATGGAGCGGGCGTCGATTGTCACCGCATTCGGCCACGGTCGCCGCACTGGCGTTTCGGTAGGCTATAGCAAGGGCGATTTCGGCGTGAACGGGGGTGTCTTTACCGATCCGTTGCTCCAGCTTAATGATGTGGCAAGCAACAGCATTTCGGTTGACACCCGCGCCTATTGGTCGCCCAAAATGGGTAAGGCCAAGCTTCATTTTGGTGCGGCATATCACTGGCGCGACCTCAATGATTTCGGTCTGGCAACTACCCGTTACCGGCTCCGTCCGCAGTTGCGCATAACCGACACCCGCTATATCGGCACCCCGGCATTGGCGATTACCAAGGAGCAGCGCTACGGGCTTGAGGCCGCCGCCATACTCGGGCGTGTTCACGGTGCGGCAGAAGTGCACTGGTTAAACGCAAGCAGGACCGGATTTGATAATCCGACCTTCTTCGGCGGCTATGCCGAGGCAGGGCTGTTCCTGACCAACGATAGCCGACCCCTGAAGGGTGGTATCTTTGGGGGCATCAAACCAAAGAAGCCGTTGGGTAGCGGTGGCATCGGAGCGTTGCAGGTCAATGTGCGCTACGATTATCTGGATTTGAACAGCAAGGGCGTTACCGGTGGCAAACAAGACGGCTATCTAGCCTCGCTCATCTGGACGCCGGTCGATTTCCTGCGGCTTATGGTCAATTATGCGAAGCTTGATTACACCGACGCGGCGATTGCCGTTGCCGGTGACCGCAATTATTCGGTTGATGTTATCGGCGCGCGTATTCAGCTAAACTATTAAACCGCATCCTGATCTAACGAGTAGCCGGCCGAGCGAACGGTGCGAATGATATCGCTGCCAAAGCCTTCATTCAGGGCCTTGCGTAGGCGACGGATGTGGACGTCTACGGTGCGGATTTCGATGTCGCTGTCATGCCCCCAGACGCTATCGAGCAACCGCTCGCGTGAGAATACATGGCCTGGATATTCAAGGAAATGCTTGAGCAACCGGTATTCGGTTGGTCCGAGGGGCACCGACTTGCCGTCGCGTTTCACTTTGTGCGCAACGGTATCCATTTCAACATCGCCAAAGCGCAGCGCTTCGCCTGCTAAAGCAGGGCGAACGCGGCGCAGCACGGCCTTGGCACGCGCTACCAGTTCGCGTGGGGAAAACGGCTTGGTTACATAGTCATCCGCGCCGATTTCCAGCCCCCTGATGCGATCATCCTCTTCACCGCGGGCGGTCAGCATTATGATTGGGACATTGGCCGTGCTGTCAACTTTGCGCAGCTGACGGCACACTTCGATACCCGAAAGATTTTCAAGCATCCAGTCGAGCAGAACCAGATCAGGCGTGCGTTCACGCGCCATGATCAACGCTTCTTCGCCGTCACCAGTATGGCGCACGTCGAACTCTTCACGTTCAAAATGCCAGCGGACCAGCTCGGCAAGCGCGCTGTCATCTTCTACCAGCAGCAATTGAGCCTTGGGCATTCAATTCGTCTCCGATTTACGCATCCGGCAAATTCTCGCCGGTTTCGGTGAAATAGATCATTTCGCCGACTGTGCTACTATGATCACCGACCCGTTCCAGATTTTTGGATA
>JANMPK010000242.1:0-2162 GCA_031369825.1 Sphingomonadales bacterium | reverse complement strand
GATCACGGGTTTGCCGAACGCCTTGCGCTCGCGGACAAACGCAACGGTTTCGTCATAGGCCTTCTGCGCCGACGCCTGCGCGCTGATCGCAATCGACAGCCGTTCCTGCGGCAATTCGCTCATCAGATAAATGAACCCCTTGCCTTCCTCGCCCAGGCAATTTGTCATCGGTACGCGGACGTCTTCGAAGAACAATTCGCTCGTGTCGGCCGCGTCCATGCCGATCTTGTCGAGATTGCGGCCCCGCTTGAACCCTTCGCGGTCGGCCTCGACGAGGATGATCGACACGCCTTTCCACGCGGGTTCAACCTCGGTATCGGTCTTGCAGCAGACAAGGATCAAGTCGGCATTCTGGCCGTTGGTGATATAGGTTTTGCTGCCGTTGATCACATAATGGTTGCCGTCCTTTTTGGCGGTCGCCTTCATCCCCTGAAGATCGCTGCCGGTGCCGGGTTCGGTCATCGCAATCGCGGTGATGACCTCGCCCGAGATCATCTTGGGCAGCCAATGCTTCTTCTGCTCTTCGCTGCCCTAACTGGTGATGTAATTGACGACGATGTCGGATTGCAGCGAAAAGCCCGTCGCCGCGCCGCCATAATAGGCGCTTTCCTCATCGACGATGGCGTTATAGCCAAAGTCCAGCCCAAGCCCGCCATATTCGACCGGCGCGGTGGGGCAGAGCATCCCAACTTCGCCAGCCTTGGGCCAGATCGATTTGGGGACGATGCCGTCTTCCTGCCACTGCTTCGCGTTCGGCGCGACTTCCTTCAACAGGAACTGGCGGACCGACTGGCGGAATGCTTCGTGATCTTCATTGTAGGCGGTGCGCGGAATCGTATCGAGCGACATGGAATCTCTCCTGCAAATGTTGCAACATCAATGGCAGCACCTTGACGCAAGCGTCAAGCAGAATTTAATCGTTTGATTAAACTAGGTGTCCGCGCTGCGATTTCAATCCATTCGGGCGATCATATCCTTGTCCATGCACCTGCTTACCCAAAGGTAAAACAACCCGCCGACTGCAAAAATCAGCGTGATGAATTTCAGCGCCTCGCGCAATCCTTCTGCCCCGGCATTGCGGCAGAGTTCAAGGCCCGCCGCGCCAACCGATTGCAGTAACACAGCATCCGTCCCTTTGCAGATATCAAGCGAGAGATTGGCGGCTGCCAATGCCGACCCAGCGAACATATCGCTCAGATAGCCAGCGGTCAGCGGTCCCAGTCCGTACCCAAACAGGTTGACGATGAACAACATGATCGCAATCGCCGTCGCCCGCGACCGCGCATCGGCAACCCCTTGGCAAATCGTATATTGCGCGCCGAGATAGCTATAGTGCAAAAACGCCGCAATGCCGAGGATCAGCGTTGCCGCTCCTACGCTATCCGATGAAAAGCCGATCCAGTATAAGGGGACAGCAGCGAGCAGTCCGACACCCGGTATCCACGCGACGCAATTCGGAAAGCGTTTGCTCAACCGCTCGGTCAGGAACCCGGCGAAAAACGTGCCGAAGGTCGCGGCCAAACCCAATGGCACCGAAACTTGGGTAGCGACTTCGGACACCGACATTTCATGCGCGCGCTGAAAAAACGCAGCCTGAAAATTGGAAACCGCATAGCCGACAAATGCGACCAAAGTTGCCGCAATCATATTCAGCCAATATGTCCGTTTGCCGCCCAAAAGCTTGAGCGTGTCTTTGATGCCAAGCGATTGCAGGCGCACTGTGCCAACCGGATCGGAATAGCCACGCGGGGGTTCTTTGACGGTCACCAGAACGATGATGCCGACCAGTATTCCGGGAATTCCAAGCACCAGAAACGCCTCGCGCCATGAAAAGGCCTGAGCAATCGGGCCTCCAAACAGATTGGCTAGGACGCTGCCCAGGGTCACGCCCATCGCGTAAATGGCGAGCGCACGGGCTCTGCTGCGCGGCGGAAAGTAATCAGCGATAATCGAATTTGCAGGCGGTGTGCACCCAGCCTCGCCGATGCCGACACCGACGCGGAACACCAGCAAAGCCAGAAAGCTGCCAGCGACGCCGCACAATGCGGTCATTGCGGACCATAAAATCACGCTTGCTGCAATGATTTTCACGCGGTTGGTGTGCTCCGCCAGACGCGCGATCGGAATGCCTGCGACTGTGTACATCAGCGCAAAGCCGAAGC
>JANMPK010000239.1:0-5473 GCA_031369825.1 Sphingomonadales bacterium | reverse complement strand
CGACGACTCGATCTCGCGCAACGACTTTACCTTGCCCGCACGCATGTCTGCGCGAACATCATCCTGCTCCCCACGCCGAGCGTCGGCGGGGATCGCGGTGGTTAATATGGCAGCGGCAAGCCCAGCGAAGATAAGCGTTTTGTTTAACATGGAAGGCGCTCTACCCCCGTAGCATTGAACGCAATCTGAATAAGCCTGTAAGGCTTTGTCAACCATGATATCATCCCGCAAGGTTTCACTTCACCATTTCGAAGGTGAAAGACAGCGATGAAGAGACAGATATTTCTCCGGGTGCTATTGGCGTCGATTTCTCGGCGACGTCCATTGCGCGCAGATTACCGGCGGACGCATACATGATCCCGCTATTGCCTCCGCCTTCTTCGACACGGATGACTCGCACATCAGAATAGCCCGATTTTTTGGCGAACAAACGTGCGCGTTCCGTTGCAGTTGCCCAAACCTTGTCGCGTGCAGCAGCGAGCAGCGGTTTGTCATCTTCAATCCCGAAATTCGGACCGTTGAAATTGGTCGCACCGTCGCTAGCAAGCGCATCAAGAAAAGCGCCCAGCTTCTTTAGATCGCGCAGCTTTACGTTGACCATGTTGGCAGCTTGATAGCCGTTAAATTTCTGCCGGCCTTCGTTATAATCAAAGCTCTGGCTCAAATTAATCTGCGTGGTCTGGATATCCTTTTCGGCAATGCCCAGCTTTTTAAGTTTTGCGATAACCGCTGCCATTTGCACATTATTCTGACGGATCGCATCATTTGCGGTCGGTGCCAGCGTTTGAACGCCGGTGCTGAATGTCGCTATATCGGGCTTGACCTCGACTGACTCGGTGATCGTCAGGTCGATTACCGGCCCAGCGCTGGTTACATGCACTTCGCTCGCCATAGCTTCTCCTGCGGCAATAAAGGGTGTCGTTGCCAATATGGCAGCCATTAAAATCTTACGCATTTGCTGTTCCTGTCCGGTTATTCAGATCGCCGTTTCGCGCGCCCATTTGATATAGGCGGCGCGCAACGCGGCGGTGATGGGGCCAACTAGCCCGTCGCCGATGACCGCTGCATTAATGCGGGCCACTGGCATGACAAAGCCCGATGCAGACGAAACAAAGGCTTCCGCCGCTTGTTCCGCTTCTTCAACCGAGAATGCCCGTTCTTCGATTTTGAACGATACTAATGGCAGCACAGCGGCGCGTGTGATGCCGTGCAGGATATTGCGATCCAGCGGGTGCGTGACCAACACGCCGTCTTTGGTAACGATATGCGCGTTTTGCGCGGTGCCTTCGGTAATCATGCCTTCACGCGTCATCCACGCGTCGTCCGCCCCTTGCGCAATCGCCTCATTCTTCATCAGCGAGGCATAGAGCAACTGCGTGGTTTTGATATCCGCCCTGCCCCAGCGCAGGTCAGGTACGGTAATGACTTTGATACCGGTTTTGGCCGATGGGTTGTCGGCGAGCGGACGGCTTTGCGTGAAGGCCAATAGTGTCGGTGTGGTATCGGCAGGCGGGAATACAAAATCGCGGTCAGCGGGTGCGCCGCGTGTGACTTGCCAATAAATCATGCCTTCTTCGACAGCGTTGCGCGCAACCAGCTCGCGGCAGATGCTGAGCCAGTCAGCAGTCTCAGGTGCACCTTTGATGCCTAGTTCACCCAACGACCGTGCCAGGCGGCGAACATGGCCGTCGAAATCAACGAGCTTGCCGTCCAATACGGACACGACCTCATAGACAGAGTCGGAAAACAGGAAGCCGCGGTCAAAGACGGAAACCTTGCCCTCGGTTTCGGGGATGTAATTGCCGTTGAGATAGATGGTGCGCATATTTCTTGCCTCGCGCATGACAGCGCGGCGGTCAACCCCCTTGCCCTTCGCGTCGCCTCCCCCTATCCGCCCCAGACCATGTCGCAACCACCGATCTTTGCTTACGAACAACTCGCACTTCAACAGGGTGGCGGGTGGCTGTTTCAAGGAATTGACCTGTTCATCGGCGCGCGCGACCGGTTGGCGCTGATCGGCCGCAATGGTGCGGGCAAAACAACGTTGATGAAGCTGATCGCCGGATCGGTCGAGGCTGACAAAGGCACGCGCACTGTTGTTCCGGGCACCAATATTGTGATGCTCGAACAAGACCCAGATTTCGGGCCGTTCAAAACTCTGCTCGATTACGCCGTCCACGGCGAACGCGGCCCTGCTGAGCATGAAGTACGCGCGATCGCCGACCAATTGGGCATTGACCTTGACCGCGAAGCCGCGACTGCGTCGGGTGGCGAGCGCCGCCGCGCCGCGATCTGCCGCGCACTGGCGAGCGAGCCTGACTTGCTCTTGCTTGATGAACCAACCAATCACCTCGACCTTGCCGCCATCGAATGGCTCGAAGAATGGCTGATGCGCTATAAAGGCGCGTTCATGGTTATCAGCCATGACCGGACATTTTTGACGCGGCTGACCAAGCAGACGTTCTGGCTCGACCGTGGCTTGCTCCGCCGTAACGAAATCGGCTTTGGCGGCTATGACGCATGGACCGAGCGAGTCTATGCCGAGGACGCGCGCAACGCCGACCGGATGGACGCCAAGCTGAAAATCGAAGCGCATTGGCTCGAACGCGGCGTGACCGCACGGCGCAAGCGTAATCAGGGGCGGCTGGCCAAACTGTGGGAAATGCGTGCAGCACGCGCGGCGATGATCGGGCCGCAGGGAACCGCCAAACTCGCGGCCTCGAACGACGACAGCAAGACCAAGACCGTGATTAATGCGGAAAATGTCCAGAAGGCTTTTGGTGACCGCGCGATCATCAAGGACTTCACCCTGCGCATCCAGCGCGGTGACCGGATCGGTATCGTCGGCGCGAATGGAACCGGAAAGACCACACTGATCAGGATGCTGACCGGTGAACTTACGCCCGATAGCGGCAAAATTACGCTCGCCAAAACGCTGACCGGCATTGTTATTGACCAGCAACGCAAATTGCTTTCCCCCGAAAAGAAGGTCCGCGATGTGCTCGCCGACGGCAGCGACTGGATCATGGTGCGCGGTGTCAAAAAACATGTGCAGGGCTATCTCAAAGAATTTCTGTTCGACCCCGAACTGATCGAGGCACGGATCGGCACATTGTCGGGCGGCGAACGGTCGCGGATATTGCTGGCGCGCGAATTTGCCCGTGAAGCCAATTTGCTGGTGCTCGATGAGCCGACCAACGATCTTGACCTTGAAACGCTTGACCTGTTGCAGGAGGTTATCGCCGTCTATGATGGCACCGTCTTGATCGTCAGCCATGACCGCGACTTTCTTGACCGGACGGTGACGTTGACGCTAGGCCTCGATGGCTCTGGCAAGGTCGATATCATCGCCGGTGGCTATGCCGATTGGGAGGCAAAACATGACCAGCGTAATACACCCCAAACCCGCAGTAATAAGCCTAAGTTGACTGTGGATTGCAAAAATCCTGAAACACCCAAAGCACTGGCTCGTGCCGCCAAATTATCCTACAAGGACCAGCGCGATTATGACTTGCTGCCGAAACGCATAAGCGAAATTGACGCCGAGATAGTCGCCGCCGAAGACGAAATAACCGACGCAACGCTCTACATCCGCAAGCCCGAGCGCTTTGCCGAACTGATGGCAAAGACCGAGGCATTGCGCGCAGAGAAGGATGCAGCCGAGGAGCGCTGGCTCGAACTGGCGATGCTGGTTGAGGAAATGGCATCCTAACCCAGCAACCGGTAGAAGCCAGCCAACCTGTCGAGCGCAATCCGCAGCACTAGTTTCCCCGAACGCATCGGCCATGCCATTTCGCGCTCGGTAACCGGCATGGTTTCACCCGCACAGATCACCCGCCACGCAATGTCGGATAGATCAGGCCCCAGTTTCGTCAACGCATCATCAAATCGTGCTTTCGCTGCTATCATCCGCTCGGTCTGATTCAGTCCGCTGGGCGCACCGCGTTTTTCGCGGTTCAAAGCGATATTTTCCCATCGCATCGTGACATTCGGCCCCATTGCCGCCGCTTCATAATCGCCACGCAGTTTCTCGCCCGCCAACAATTGCCGGTCGGTCAAATGACCGCGCGCATGCAGCCATGACAAAGGTGATTCGGCCAAGTTCACAGTAACCGTTCTGGCAATCTTACGCCGTGCATTTTCACCGCCAGCTTCGACCACCGGCCGTTCAATAAGCGGACGTGGGTCAACGAAAATGCGGGCTGTTGAAGTGCGGGGCATGAATATTCCTTTTTTTGAAGCGGAAATATATCTTGCCATTTTTAGTATCTTGTAGGAAAGAGAAAAACCTATTTGGTTTTAGGGAATTTTCAATGCTAAGCCGTATCCGTGATGTTCGCAGGGCAAAAGGCCTGACTTTGGCCGATGTTGCCGCGCGTTGTAATCCGCCAACTACTGCACAAACAATCGGACGGCTGGAAACCGGCATGCGTGTATTATCGCTGATTTGGATTAACCGCATCGCCGCTGGACTTGGCGTCGATTCGAGCGAGTTGGTGCAGCTTCCCGACCAACAGCATCTTCCTGTCGCTGCGATATTGCGTGAAGATGGCACCCATGCGCCAACCAAACAAGAACATATCGTCGTCCCCAATATCGGCGGCGCGATGGTCGGAATGCGCGTCGCGGCAAGCATTGGCGAATATCGGCGCGGTGATGAGTTGTGGATGGAGCAATTGCAGCCTGCGGCATTCGCATCTGCGCTGAACCTCGATGTACTGGTCCCACGTCCGGGCGGACGCTTCCTATTCGGTCGGTTACTCGGCCGCGAGGACGGCAAGCTGCATTTGCTACCGCTAGAGGCTGGTGCACGGCAGCAGGTGGTTGCTGATCCGGCTTGGATCGCCAAAGCAGCTCGTTTGGTGCGTGCGCTTTAAGGTGAGCCGCCCTTTGCGCATACTGACACTGTCCACATTATTCCCTGCCGAAACCCGGCCCAATTTCGGGATATTTGTCGAACGGCAAACAGCGGCGCTTGCGGCGCTTCCCGATTTCGACGTCACCGTAATCAACCCCATTGGCATTGCGCCGTGGCCGCTGGGCATGGCGAGCAGCTACACCGCGCTCAAAGCCTTGCCAGCAAATGAGCAGTGGCGCGGCATCAACGTCCACCGCCCACGCTTCATGGCCATACCTAAGGTCGGGGGACGGTTGAACCCGACGATGATCGCGCGCACCGCGCTGCCACTCGCTTGTCGCCTCCATGCCGACAAGCCGTTTGACCTAGTTGATGCAGAATTTTTCTATCCCGATGGTCCTGCGGCAATGCGACTTTCAGATGCACTTGGTATTCCGTTTACGATCAAAGCGCGCGGTTCCGATATCCACCACTGGGGGCACCAGCAAGGCAGTGCGCCACAGCTTTTGCAAGCGGCCGATAAAGCCGCTGGTTTGCTCGCTGTTTCTGAGGCTTTGAAATCGGATATGGCGGCGCTTGGTATCGACGCCGCCAAAATCACAGTCCATTATACCG
>JANMPK010000224.1:0-4121 GCA_031369825.1 Sphingomonadales bacterium | reverse complement strand
TGACCCTCTCCCATTGGGAGAGGGTTGCGCAAGCTTGGCAGCTTGCTGCCTAGCTGTAGCTGGGTGAGGGGTTCTGCCCTATCGACAACGCAAAGCCCCTCACCAACTTCGCCTAAGCCTGTCGGCTAAGGCTTCGTATCCTCTCCCAAAGGGAGAGGGCAGGGTTCTCAACCTCCGTTGAAAGTAACCATCGTATACAGCATCGGGATCGACAGCAACGTGTTCAAACGCGACGTCATCATCGCCGTTGTTGCTGCTTTTGCCTTGGTCGCGTCATCGGCTTCGACCAGCCCAAGCGCCTTTTTCTGGTTTGGCCAGATGATGAACCAGACGTTGAATGCCATGATGACGGCAAGCCACATTCCGACGCCGATCAATTTATACGGGTCTTGAAATGCGAATGCCTGATGCAAATAGCCGGTCAGATAGGCAACGATCAAGCCGGTTAGCACCGTCAAAGCGGCGGCCCAACGGAAGAAAAACAACGCGGCGGGGGCAATGTGCTTGGATATGCCGGGTTTCAGTTCCGCAGGAATTTTGGGCATTGTCGGTATTTGCACGAAGTTGAAATAATAGAGCAGACCGATCCACACTATTCCGAAGAATGTGTGCAGCCAGCGGGTAACTGAATTCGCAGTGACGTTGTCGGCATCCACGCCAAACATGACCGCCACCGCCGCCAGTATACCGACCACCAGCACCAGATGCAGATTTCCAAAAAACTTCGCCATTACGCTTCCCCATTTTGAGTTCAAAACTGTTTCGTCGAGCGTAGCCAAGGCTGAGCAGCGTTACAAGGGGGACGACACCGTATTACGGCGCTGTTGTAATGATTTCACGCGAAGGGCGCGAAGGCGCGAAGAGGGCGCGAAGAATTTGCGATTTATCTGCGCAATGTTCATTTAAGCAGAAAGTGATTTCTTTGCCCCCTGCGGGAGCAACTAAGAATACCCTATCTTCGCGTACCTTCGCCCCTTCGCGCCCTTCGCGCGAAATAATAATTCTTACGCTTGCGGGGGAACCTCGGGTTCATCACCGAGCGACAGGCCGTGCCGCATCAGCATCGGCACATTGGCCATAGCGAACAAGATAGTCAGCAAAGTCACGCCCCACACCTTTACCGTCAGCCAAGTCTCGAACGACAGTGCGGCGCGCATCGCTTCGTTAGCGGCGGCGAGCACTAAAAAAAACAAGCCCCAGTTGAGCGAAAGCTTCAGCCAGCCTTTATCGTTCAAGCCGTCATACGCTGCCTCAAGCACGTACTTCAGCATCGCCTTGCCGCGCATAACCCCGCCAAGCAACAAGGCAGCGAAAAAAAGATAGATCAGGGTCGGCTTGATCTGGATAAATTTGGGATCGCGAAACCATAATGTCAGCGCGCCAAAGCCGATAACCAGGACCGCTGAAAGCCACAACATCGGCGATACTCGACCGATTTTCCATTTCGACACTGCCACGGCAATTACAATCGCAATCATGAAAACACCCGTCCCGACCAGCGGTCCCTGCGTTGGGTCTGCCTCGGAGCCGCCGAATTTATAGGCGAGGAAAAATACGAGCAACGGCCCATAATCCAGCGCATAATTGAGGCGGGTTGACGCCTTCTTTGGAGTGTGTGCGTCAGTCATCAAAAACTACTTTCAAATCCGTTCGTGTCGAGCCCAGTCGAGACACCGTGAGGTTGCGGGCGACGGATGGGCATCTCGACAGGGCTCGATGCGAACGGGGAAGGGGGATTGGTGCTGAAACTCACTTTTTACCCCCACTGATCGCCCGCGCTACATCTTGCGCGTTGAAGGGGCGCAGGTCGTCGATGGTTTCACCGACACCAATCGCGTGGATCGGCAGGCCGAATTGTTTGGCCGCCGCAACCAAGATGCCGCCGCGCGCGCTGCCGTCCAGTTTTGTCATGACGAGGCCCGTAACATCAGCGACTTCCTTGAATGTTTCGATTTGCGACAACGCATTTTGACCAGTCGTCGCATCGAGCACCAAAACGACATTATGCGGTGCCGCCGGGTTGAGCCGCCCGAGCACCCGCCGGATTTTGGCCAGCTCGTCCATCAACTCGCGCTTGTTCTGCAAACGCCCGGCGGTATCGACGATCAGGACGTCGATGCCCTCCGCCGTTGCGCGCTTGACCGCGTCGAACACTACGCCCGCAGCGTCGCCGCCTTCTGGCCCGGTAACAATGGGAACGCCCAATCGTTCTGCCCATATCTTTAGCTGTCCGATGGCAGCAGCGCGGAACGTATCGCCCGCCGCCAGCATCACGCCGTAATCCTGCTAAAGATAGAGATGCGCCATTTTGGCGATGGTGGTGGTTTTGCCCGATCCATTGACACCGATGACTAGAATGACCTGCGGACGCGGGAAGGCATCAATTTCGAGTGGTGCCGCAACCGGCGCCAATACCGCCGCAATCTCGTCTTCGACGATTTGCCGCACGCCTTCGGTATCAATGCCCTTGTCGAAACGACCGACAGCGATCTTTTCGCGGATTTGCGCGGCCATCGCGGGGCCAAGGTCGGACGCGATCAATGCGTCCTCGATTTCATCAAGCGCTTCGCCGTCAAGCTTGGCTTTGGTGACCAATCCGGTGAGATTTTCGGTGAGCTTGCCCGACGTTTTTTTCAGTCCGCCGAATAACTTGTCTTTCCAACCCGCTTTTTCGGTCATGCCAGAATCTCAGCGTGCAATTGTCCGTCCTTATATTCGGTCACTTTGGCGGCAACGATGCTGCCCTCGGCTGCTTGTTTGTCGAGCTTCACATAAGCGAAATTTTCGGCATGACCAGCCATGCCGCCCATTTCGACCGCAACTTTTTGTATGCTACCGATGCGCGAGGCTAGCCAGCTGTCGCGTTCGACGGCCACCGCTTCGCGTAAGCGCTTAGCGCGTTCCTTAATGGCTTTGGCTGGAACTTGCGGCATCAGCGCTGCGGGCGTGCCGCTCTTCGGCGAATAGGGGAAGATATGGCCGAGGACGATGTTGCATTGCCGCACGAGATCAAGGCTGCCCGTAAACATCGCGTTGGTCTCGGTCGGGAAACCTGCGATAATATCCGCGCCGATTGCTATATCGGGGCGGATTGATTGCATCCGCTGCACCAGATCAATCGCCAGTTCGCGGCTATGGCGTCGTTTCATGCGTTTCAGGATCATGTTGTCGCCTGATTGCAGCGACAGATGCACATGCGGCATCACGCGCGGTTCTTGCGTAATCAGTTCGAACAATCGCGCGTCGATTTCTACCCCATCAATCGACGACAGCCGCAGACGGGGAAGGGTGGGGACATATTTCATGATCCGCTCGACCAATTGGCCAAGGTTGGGCTTGCCGGGCAGATCATGGCCGTAGCTGGTGACATCAACACCGGTCAGCACGGCCTCGTTAAATCCGCGATCCACCAGCATCTTGATATGCTCGATCACAGTGCCCGCAGGAACCGACCGGCTGTTACCGCGGCCATAGGGGATGATACAGAAAGTGCAGCGGTGGTCGCAGCCGTTCTGGATTTCGACAAAGGCGCGGGTTTTGCCCGAAAACGCACTGACCAGATGCGGCGCGGTTTGGGTGATCGCCATGATGTCGGACACCAAAATGTCGCTGTTGCGGCGCACTTCGAGAAACAGATCGGGGCGCTGCTTTTCGGCGTTGCCCACGACGCTGGTGACTTCGGGCATCGCGGCGAAACTTTCGGGGTCGACTTGCGCTGCGCATCCGGTGACGATGATCCGCGCATCGGGGCGGCGCTTGCGGGCCTGGCGCACGGCTTGGCGGGTTTGGCGCACCGCCTCGTTGGTGACCGCGCAGCTGTTGATGACGATCAGGTCGCTGGCGTCGGTTAGTTGCTCGGCAAGCGCGTTGCTTTCCGCCAGATTGAGGCGGCAGCCCATGCTGATGACTTCGACTTTACTCAACCGAAATCATCCCAATTGGCGGTGCCAGTGAACACACGCGTCGCGCCGCCGGTCATTTCTATGCCGCTTCCCGGTTCCCAGGTGATTACAAGATCGCCACCGGTCAGGCTGACGGTGACAGGCGACGTGACCAATCCTTTGCGAATGCCTGCAACGACCGTAGCGCAAGCACCGGTGCCGCAAGCGCGGGTGATACCG
>JANMPK010000205.1:0-5368 GCA_031369825.1 Sphingomonadales bacterium | reverse complement strand
CGGTATCCTCAATCCGCAGCAAGAACTCGCCACCATGTTTTTTGGCGAAACAATAATTGATCAGCGCAATATAAGCGGTGCCGACATGGGGGTCGCCGGTTGGGGATGGGGCAACTCGGGTGCGAACTGGTCGGGGGTTGGCGGTCATGGGAAACAAAAGCCTTTGGTTTGATTTGAGCGCGCTCTATCAAGCTGCAACGGCATTGTCATCTTTCCGGTGCAGTCGGGCATCAGCAACTTGAAGGAGCCATCCATGCACATTTCGCGCCGCCAATTCGGGTTCGGTCTTGGCAGTATCGCCTTTGCTGGACTTGCCGCGCGGTCGATTGCTCAGGCGCCAGTGGCGGGCATGAACGAGGTTCGCGGGCTTGGTCCTTTGGTACGTGATCCGGATAATCTGATCGATCTGCCAAAGGGGTTCGATTACCGTGTCATCTCGCGGCTCGGCAACATCATGGACGATGGGTTTCTTGTGCCAAACGCGGCCGACGGAATGGGTGCATTCGATCTGGGCAAAGGCAAGGTCGCACTGGTCCGTAATCATGAACTGAGCGTCGATTCCGGCGGCGGTCCGTTCACCAGTGCCGTTGCTAGAGATTTCGACTCTTATGACCGAATGGCTGACGACAAGTCGATGCCGCTGCCGGGCGGCACTACGACGTTGATCTATGATATGAAAACAGGCCAGCGCGAAGCCGAGTGGCTCAGCCTGTCGGGCACGATCCGCAATTGTTCGGGCGGCATTACGCCGTGGGGCAGCTGGCTGACCTGCGAGGAAAATACCACCAGGGCAGGCAACGGCGTCGGCAAAGATCATGGCTATATTTTTGAGGTTCCCGCGACTCATCGGGGTTTGGTGACGCCGGAACCGCTGAAGGCGATGGGCCGCTTCAACCATGAAGCGGCGTGCATCGACCCACGCACCGGCATCGCCTATCTGACCGAAGATCGCGGCGACAGCCTGCTCTATCGCTTCATCCCGAACGAAAAGGGCCAGCTTGCCAGAGGTGGACGATTGGAGGCGCTGGCCTTTGTCGAGGCTGACATCACAGATACGCGCAACTGGACTGCGCTTCAGGTCAGCAAGGGCAAGCAGCACCGCGTCAAATGGGTGCCGCTGGAAAATGCCGAAAGTCCAGATGATGATTTGCGCAAACAGGGTGCGGCCAAGGGCGCGGCATTATTCGCACGCGGCGAGGGCATTTTCTGGGGCAAGGGTGAGCTGTTCTTCGCCTGCACCAATGGCGGTGCCGCGAAATTCGGGCAGATTTTCCGTTATGTCCCCGCCGTCAATGAAGGCTTTTCTGGCGAGAGCGATGCACCGGGTATGATCGACCTGTATATGGAATCGACCAACCCCGCTTTCTACAATTACGGCGACAATCTTTGTGTGATGCCAAATGGTCATTTGATGGTCTGCGAGGACCAATATACCGACATTTCCGACAACCATATTCGCGGCGTCGACGGCGCGGGCCGGACCTATATGATCGCCAAAGCGCGGGTGCAGACCGAATTTGCTGGCGGCTGTTTCTCGCCCGATGGTACGACGATGTTCGTCAACCTGATGAAGCCGGCAATGACGCTGGCGATCAGGGGGCCTTGGGGCAGGGTAAAGTCTGCCTAGCCTTGAAAAGCGAAAGCGCGTAGCGACTGCGACCGATGTCGCAAATCTCTCCCCTATTGCTTGCGCTCGGCACCGCCGTGCCGCCGCACCATATTACGCAGAATCAGGTTCTTGACATATTGGCGCAGGCCAAGGGCAAGAATTTGCCGCCGAGTATGGCCAAGATATTGGGCAACACCGGGATTGAGCAGCGCCATATCGCGATGCCACCTGAATATTATTTTGGCGAGCGATCTTGGGCGGACCGGGCAAAGGTTTATGAAGAGACGGCGGAGGCGCTATTTAACGAGGCTGCGGGAAAGGCGCTGACCCGGGCGGGGCTGGCCCCTGCCGATATTGGCCAGATAGTCTATGTGTCGACCACCGGCACAATGACGCCCAGCCTGCCAAGCCGGATGATTGCGGCGATGGGCTTCGCGCCAGACACGCGCTGCGTTCCGCTCTTCGGCTATGGCTGTGCGGGCGGGGTGATCGGGCTGGGGGTGGCCGCCGACCTCTATCGCGCGTCACCTGACAAGCCGGTGCTGCTGGTCAGTCTGGAGCTGTGCAGCATCGCCTATGACCATGCGCGGATGGATAAGAAGGATATGGTGGCACTGGCGCTGTTTGCCGATGGCTGCGCGGCTGCGGTGATAGGAACTGGTGATGGACCACAACTTGCGGCCTTTGCCAGCCATGTCTGGCCCGAAACGCTCGACATGATGGGCTGGGAAATCGGCGATACCGGTTTCGACCTCGTGCTGGCGCGCGATATTCCTTTGTTCGTGAACAGCCATTTTGCACCGGTATGCGATGCATTTCTTGAGCGGCAGGGCTTGGCCAAGGCCGATATGGCTGAACCAGCCTGTCACCCCGGCGGCGGGCGCGTTGTCGATGCGCTGGCAGAGTATTTCGGCGACGATCTGGCGACGACGCGTGATGTGCTGCGCCAGAACGGCAATATGAGTTCGCCGACGGTGTTATTCGTGCTGGAGGCTTTGCTTGCGGCTGGGCCAATAACCAAACCGACTTTGATGACTGCCCTAGGGCCGGGCTTTGTCGGCGCGATGGGATTACTGAAACCATGACAAGCAAAAGCGGGAACCGGTGTTGCGGCTCGGTCATGGCGACCACAAGGACTCAGTCGTGACAATCTTTGACTGGCCGTTATGGGCGCAAGTGGTTTTCGCCTATGTTGTCATCCAGCGGCTGGCCGAACTCGCATACGCCAACGCCAACACCCGCCGGTTGCTGGCTGAAGGTGGCCGCGAATATGGCGCGAAGCATTATCCGCTTTTTATCGTTCTGCACGGCGGCTGGCTGATTTCCATCGCGTTGTTCGCAAAGCCGACGGAAATTCCGAACATGCTGTTGCTCAACATCTTCGTCGCCAGTCAGACCTTCCGCTTTTGGACACTCGCCAGCATCGGCCGCTGGTGGACGACCCGCATCATCAGCGCGCCACATTTTCCGAAAGTAAAGCGCGGACCGTACCGCTTTATCAGGCACCCCAATTACGCGCTGGTAATAGTCGAAATCGCGCTGCTCCCGTGGCTACTTGGCGCGCCCGCAATGGCGCTGACCTTTTCGATATTGAACGCCGCTTTGTTGTGGTGGCGGATGAGGGTCGAAAATGCTGTGTTGGGCGAACGCCGCGGCGCTTGACTCCACCCTTATGCTGCGGCAGCCTTTGGCCGTGAGGGGATTATTATCAATATTGCTGGCATTTTTTGCCGCCACTGCCACGATAGCGGAACAGCCACTAGTTACAGTTTTTGAGGCCAAGCAGATCATCACGATGGACCGCGCGGTGCCAACAGCGCGTTTCGTTGCGGTATCGGACGGTATGATATTGGGCGTGGCGGATAGCTACGCCGCGCTCGCGCCGTGGACCGAAAACCGCAAAGTCATCCGCAACGACCAGTTCAAAACCCGCATCCTTTATCCCGGCTTTATCGACCCGCATGTTCATCCGATGCAATCGGCGGTGATGCTGAACATACCTTTCCTCGCACCCGACGATTGGCAACTGCCCGGCGGCAATTATCCCGGTGCGCGAACCCCTGCCGACTACCGGCGGATGTTAAGAGCGCAAATTGCCGCAAGCGATGCGCCATTGTTCATCAGCTGGGGGCATCACGAGTTGTTTCATGGGTCCATCGACCGCGCCGAACTTGACCAGATCGCCCCCGACCGGCCCGTGCTCATCTGGCAGCGCAGTTTTCATGATATCATTCTCAACAGCAAGGCCATGCAGTTGCTCGGCATGGGGACTAGGGCGGAGTTTGATGCAAAGCTGGCAGCGGTAAAGGCCGACCCAGCACATGGCGATTTTGATCGCGGCGTGCTTACCGAAACCGCCTTGCCTTCGGCGCTTGCTGCTTTGCAACCTCACATTCTTTCGCCCGACAAAATGGCGAAGGGCTTTGCTGATATGCAGGTGATGATGCGGCGCAACGGCGTCACGACCATTTCTGATATGGGCACCGGTTTGTTTGCGTCATTTGACAGCGAAGCGGCGATGATAAAGCGTTTTTTTGAGCGCCCTGACAATCCCTCCCGCGTCATGCTGATGCAAATGGCGGGTCGATTTGACCCGGCGGACGATTCTGCGTTTGCAAGTATCAAAACACGTTTTGCAGGTCCGCATGTCCGGGTTGACCGGCGGGCCAAGCTGTTTGCCGACGGCGCGTTTTTTGCGCAGAATATGCGGATGAATGCACCGGGCTATGCCGACGGTCATATCGGCAAATGGATTACCGAACCGGCTGATTTCAACAAGCAAATGATGGCATTATGGAGGGCAGGCTATGATCTGCATGTCCACGTCAACGGTGACGAAGGACTCGACATGGTGCTGGGTGCTATCGCCGCGCTGGAACGCAGGTCTGCGCAAACGGTCACGCTCGAACATCTCGGGTTTTCGACCGAGGAGCAGAATACGCGGATTGCCAAAATGGGGCTAATGGTTTCCGCGCAGCCCAATTATATCCATGTTCTGGGTGACGTTTATGCCGAACACGGCCTCGGCCCCGACCGTGCGGCGAGCATCAGCCGCTTGGGTTCTTTGGAGGCCAAAGGCGTGACACTTGGCCTGCATAGCGATTTCAACATGGCGCCAATTGAACCTTTGCGCCTCGCATGGATCGCCGCCAACCGGCAAACTGTGGGCGGCAACATCAAGGGTCCGGCCGAGCGGCTGAGTATTGAAAAAGCCCTGCGCGCGATCACCATCGAGGCTGCCGAGGTGATCGGGATGCAGGATATGGTCGGCTCAATCCGAGCGGGCAAGAAAGCCGACTTTGCCGTGCTGGCCAGCGATCCGGCCAAGGGCAAACGCGAGGCGTTGAAAGACGTGAAGGTCGACGGCGTGGTGTTTGAAGGGATTTGGTACCCGGCAGATTGATTTGCACGACTGCACCGCCCCCTTGACCAATAGCCAACCCCCCGCTAATGGCGCGCCTTCTTGAAGGTCGGTGAGCGATTCTCGCCCGGCCCCAAAGAAATCAACATACGCTGTACATTGTGCAACTGGCCGGGTGGATCAAAGGCTGAGCCTCCACCACAAAAACGGACGTTTGTGCAGAGTAACCCATATATTCAAGGTGAAGATATGCCAACGATTAACCAGCTGGTCCGCAAGGGCCGGACCCCGCAGAAGGCCAAGTCAAAGGTCCCTGCGATGGAACAGAACCCGCAAAAGCGCGGCGTTTGCACCCGCGTTTATACGACGACTCCGAAAAAGCCGAACTCGGCTCTTCG
>JANMPK010000203.1:0-5198 GCA_031369825.1 Sphingomonadales bacterium | reverse complement strand
CTCGGTCTGCGCTTCGATCTTTGATAGCTTGGTAACACCGTCAACCAGCCGCGCGACTTCAGGGCCGAACTTGGCCTCGACATCCTCGATAGTGGTCAGCGTGTCTTCGACCGTGTCATGCAGCAACGCAGTGATGATCGTGTCGGCATCCATCTTGAGGTCGGTCATCAGCCCGGCAACTTCTACCGGATGGCTGAAATAAGGGTCGCCACTAGCCCGCTTTTGCGCGCCGTGCATTTGGACGGTGAAGACATAGGCGCGGTTGAGCCGATCTTCATCGACGTTCGGGTCATAAGCCCGGACCCGTTCAACCAGTTCATATTGCCGCATCATATATTGCTAGGTTGGGTTATTCACGCTGCGATGCAACAGGAAAATGGTTTTGAGGGCCAAGTAAATTTGCAAATCGTCCGCACTTCGGCTACGTTACATGTAACGGAGAAGCGAATATGGGCGTACATGAAAAGATGACTGGAGCGCAGCGCGTGGCAAAGCGCCGCGCGGCGTTGCGGGCAAAGGGCTTCAAGCTCAAGCAGTTCTGGGTGCCGGATTTGAGCGACCCTAAGATACGCGCAGAGCTCGCTCTCGAAGCCAAGGAAATCAATCGGCTCGATGCTGAATCGGACGATATGGATTTCCTTGAGTCCATCCGTGCGGAAGTCTGGGGCAGCGAACCGGACTATGACTGGTCCGGATGGTCCTCCCGATAGCGCACAAAACAAGGAAGAGCGTCCGGAATGATCCGCGGCGAGGTGTGGACGCTGTCCGGTGGACCGGGCTATGCTGGAAAGCCCCGTCCGGCATTGATCGTCCAAGCCGATTGGCTGACCGCAGAGGTCGAGTCCGTGCTCACTTGCGGCATCACAACGCGGATCAAAGACAATTTGCGGTCGCGTCCATCCCTGCTGCCAGCACCTGAAAATGGTCTGCGCGAAAAATCACAAGTGATGGTCGAAAAGATTACTGCAGTTCCGCGTGACAAATTAAGCGAGCGCATCGGCCAGCTGTCAGCCGAAGACATGACGCGCGTAGAACAGGCGATGCTGCTGGTGCTGGGGTTTGCGGGGTGAGTGATTTTGGGTTTGGTGTGGTGTCACCGAAATTCCCCGAGAAATAATAAGCATTTGCGGAGTTTCATTTGATCAGCTAAATTATCCTAGGTGGGCGGAATGGTGAAAGCCATTAGCCCCATTTTTTGGGGTTGTCCTTATAAATGAGGTCATCTGAGTTCACGCTTTCTTCGTAAGAGGAATTAGTAATCCATTGTATGCGCCCACCACATGACCGACTATAATCCCGAAAGTAAGATCTATCTTACGTACAAAACACGAATGTCGGCTGAAGCGAAACTTCGCCAAACGGGTCGTTGGCTGAATAACCTGATATCATGGTATTCATTTTGGCTAATAATAATTTCGTTATCTCAAATAACAGATGTTTACCAAATTTATCAGGCAGATTTTATATTTGCTGCATGTTCAATCGGTCTCTTCGGCTTATCTCTTTTTGTGAATGGAGAAAGGTATTTTGAGAAAGCAGATCAGTTTAGAAATTGCTATTTAGAGATGCAGGCCGTTTTTGAGAGCCCTCTCGCAACGAATGCGAAGATGAAAAAATACGCTGAAATTAGAAATAAATATGAAAATCAAAAACATGAAGATTACGATGATATGTTGTTCGACGCATGGATGCGTGATCAAGATCTTGAGAACGCAATTGGACCTGTCAAAATAACGTGGAAACGGGCAGTAATAGTATTGGCTAGACGTGCCATGAGATACGGTTTTTTCTTGGCTCTGTTTTTGTTTCCAGTCGCAGCATTGCTGATGGGTGATTCCGTTGATCCGAAAGCATCCTCATCACCAAAAACCTCTGCCGCAGTTGCAGTCGATGGCCAGTGATCTATCCAAGTTCTTTGAAGAAATTGATTGGGACGCTTTGGATAAGCCGCTGCCACCGGAAGGACATTTCGCAGCTGCTCATCTAGCAGAATTATTCAGATTAAAAATTGCCCGTTCGCAGGCGACAGGAAAAGACGGAACAAGGATAGGTAGATTTAGCGAGAAGCTGGGCGATGAGACGCAACTCATAGAACGCAAAGTTCTCAGCGATACCTATAATTTCACCACATTTAAAGAACGGCTGATATTAAGGGGAGCATACCGAGAGCCTCGGCAAATCTCAATTCCGACAGTCCGTGATAGGCTTACACTCCGCGCCCTTTGCCAAGTCCTTCACACTTACGTGCCGAAATCGGTGGGCCCCTCTCCTCACTCACTCGTGCGTGAAGTGGTTACAGCGATCAAAGAGGATTACCAGCGTCACTCATTCGTCCGAATTGATGTGAAGAACTTTTTCCCCACAATACTTCATCATCGGCTAGAAAATGAACTTGGTCATCACGGAATTGACGCGAAAATTCGACAACTTTGCTTGAATGCCATCAAGACGCCTACTGGCGAAAAATCACATCCAAATGAACGAGGTGTGCCACAAGGACTTAGCATTTCTGGCGCTTTAGCATCTACATTTATGCTGCGCTTTGACCTACTTCACCGAAAGAGAATAAGGCACTTTTTCCGGTATGTGGATGACATCCTAATTATTTGCCCGACGTCGCAGGCCAAAAGTGAGTTGAATTTTGTTTCTTCGTCTCTGAGCAGGCGAGGGTTGAAAGCCCACGCTCTTGGAACGGAGGGAAAAACTGAAATACGACAGGTTTCCGAGGGGATCGATTTCCTTGGATATCATATCTCGATAGGCAAAGTTTCTGTTAGAGAATCTTCGTTTCGAAGAATGTTCAAGAATCTGTTGAAGGTAATCACTGACTATAGATATCGCCGAGATGCCGATAGAACTCTGTTCCGATTAAATCTAAAAATTTCGGGCTGCCAAGTGGATAGCAAGCGTCGCGGTTGGATGATGTATTTTTCCCAGACAGAGGACTTGAACCAGCTTCAGTTTCTGGATCGCTTCGTAAAGCAACAACTCATGCGTGTGGGTTTCCCAGCTGACCGAATTGCCCAAACAAAAACATTCATAAAAAGCTATCACGAGATCAAGTACAACCTAGCGGCATCGTCGTATATTCCGAATTTTGATGTGTTTACCCACGATGAAAAGGTTGCGGCGATAGCCAGTCTCACCGACCATACTTCGGCAGAAGTCATTGCTTGGAGCATAGAAAATATCGAAGCTGAATTTAATCGGCTGATTTCAAAAGAAATTCAGGGCCTCGAACGAGACGTCGGGAGCCCGTCATAACCTCCTTTAACCTTCCGAAATTGAAAACAGCGTTAAATAATCACACATTGACAAAAACCCCTTTCCTACAATATTCCTAATATGTTCTAAACTACCAGATGGAACACAAACACCCCACACCCGCCCGCCCCGACGCGGCTTTCGATCCTTCGGTGGCTCCTGTCGGCCCTTTAATCCTTGGCGATTCCGCTGATCCGGCAGCCGACAACACCTCTGTCGCGCTTCCCGAATCGGAACTATACGACCCCGACGAATATCGCTGGGTTCCCGTCCGCCGCCGACCGCGTGTTGACGGCTGGACCGAGGAGAAGCAGCGGCGGTTTATCGAGACGTTGGCCGATACCGGGCTGGTCAGCCACGCGGCCAAGGCCGTCGGCATGAGCCGGGAGTCCGCAAACCGTCTGCGCCGTTCGCCACACGGCGCGGCTTTTGCACGGGCGTGGGATGCGGCGCGGCTCCATGCGGGGTCGGCGCTGGAGGATATTGCCTTCGAACGCGCCATCGAAGGCGTCGAGCAGAATGTCTATAATGAATATGGCTCGGTGGTCTGCACGAAGCGCGTCGTTAATGACCGGATGCTGACCTTCCTGCTCAGCCATTTGATGCCCGACCGCTATGGCAAAGTTGTCCGCGCTGCGGCCGATCAGGAATCAGGGCCTACGGATGCGCCATCGCCGCCGGTCGCTCTCGAAGCCAGCCTGCGCGCGATGGAACCGCAACTGCCCTCACCGCCCGAAGAGCTACTGGACCCCGACACGCTCGCGGCTGAAATGGAAATTGCGGACATTGCGGACGGTGTTCTGCCGCAATTTCTGTCCGAACAGCGCCGGGTCAAAAGCGACGAGCAACAGGAGGCCGACGAGATCGCCACGCAGGAGGCTCGCGGACAAGTGGCTTGGGAAAAAGCAGAGCGCAAGGAGGGCGAACTCAGCGATCAGGAGTTCCGCGATATGTGCCACTATCTCGACCCGACATGCCGGCACGACAAGGGGCGCAAACGGTACAAATGAAGGCGTTTAAGGTGAGACCTTAGTGTGACTTTCCAATTATCCCGGCCGCCAAAAACAAGAACGCCGGAAGGAACAATGTCCTTCCGGCGCAAGGGGTTTCGGCTCTCTACGCCGCGTCGGGGACGTGGCGTGGGGGTAAGGAGGAGAGGAGGGCCAAAAAATTCTCAGAACAGCTTAGTTCTTCGCAATCACTTCTTTCTTGTTGCCGTTGCAGGCGGCGAGTTCTTCGGCACCGAAGACGCGGTCACCGGCGGTGAACGAGTTCACCTGGCCGAATTCACGCGCGATGCTGATGCACATATTCTTAGGGGCCGTCGAGGCCATCGGCGCGCGGCAAGCGGTGCCTTCGCACTTTACGAACACGCTACGGATCAGTTCCTGCTTTGCGGTTGCGGGCTGTGCGAGTTCGACCTTGTAATAAGGGCCATTGGCTGCCTGGGCCTGACCTGCAACACCAAAGAGGAGCGTGGTGCTGAGAACGGCGGCGGCGGCAAGAGTGCCCAAACGGGCTGAAACGTGGGAGAGGGTCATAATATTATCCTTTTTAGCTTTGCTAAATTTGCAAAACGCTGGCCTGAACTTTTGTCCGCTATCCTTCGTTTTGCGCCTCTGGAAAACCAGTTGCGAATCACTACCTATTATATTAGGTTTCTAGTTGCAACTTAAAACTGATATTAGATTGATTTTTTTTCGGGCATAGCGTTAGCTGCGCACAGAGGATGCAATTATGGGTGAATTGAGAGAGTCGCTAAGCGACATTGTCGAATGTGGATTGCCGACTGCACTGGAAGCAATGGGCGAACGATGGTCGTTCATGATCCTGCGCGGAGCATTTAATGGTGTCCGGCACTTCGAAGAATTTCTCTCCGAAATCGGGATCGCACGCAACATATTAGCCAACCGCCTGACGCGCCTAACCGAAAG
>JANMPK010000184.1:0-4547 GCA_031369825.1 Sphingomonadales bacterium | reverse complement strand
AGGATGAAAATGCCGATGGCATCCGTCAACCGAACGAACCGGTGCAGAAAGAAGTTGAGCTAACCGCCGGATTGACTGCCAAAGGTCCGCCGACCGACGCCGAAGGCCGCACCATCATTGATGGCCTACAACCATATGAGTCGGTTTTGATCGGCATAGACGCATCGAGCCTGCCTGATCCGTTCATCCAGCCCGCAACCAGCGGCGTTGTTGTAACTCCGCGCCCGGGTGTGCCGGTCATTATTGAGTTACCGCTGGTTGCAGCAGGGGAAATCTCCGGAAGTTTGCAGCGCGAAGGGGGCAAGATTCTCAGCGGCGTGGATATCGAGCTGCTCGACAAGACCGGGCGCGTCGTCAAAACCACACGATCCGAATATGATGGCTTTTTCCTGTTCGAATTCGTGCCTTATGGAAGTTATAAACTTCGTGTCGCGTCGATTGCGGCAACGGTCGTCGGTGTGGAGCCGACATTGCCCGGATTGGCCGAGCTCGGCAAAACGAGTGGCATGGTTGATCTTGGAATCATCACCGCCAAACCATCACAGCGCATCGCCGGTGTCGCTAACCCTTCCCAAGGACCGTAGGTATTGACCCTAAGCATCTTCATCATGCGGTGTAACATTTGCGTAGTTGTTGCCGAATAATCTTTGGCAGTATAATTATCGTCCAAAGGAAACCACCAGATGGAAGCAGCTAATCTGAAACCGGGTGACCTAATCAAACGTCACCGGCTTTCTACGCGGGTCTGGCATTGGATCAACGCATTGGCGTTGCTCGTCCTTTTGATGAGCGGTTTGATGATCTTCAACGCCCATTCGCGACTATATTGGGGGCAATATGGGGCAAATGATGATTCCGCATGGCTGGTTATCGACGATTCGGGGGATACCGGGTTTGTCGAGCTTGCCGGTGTTAGGGTGGAAACCACTGGCTGGCTTGGTATCTGGGCCGACGCTGAAGGTGAGGTAAAGCGTCGGGCCTTTCCTTACTGGGTCACCATACCATCGGGTTATGATTTACAGGTAGCGCGTCGCTGGCATTTTACTTTTGCATGGATTTTGTCGCTTGGCCTGGCCTTTTACATGCTGCGTTCGTTTTGGAACGGGCACGTCAGGGGTGACTTGCACATTCGCAAATGGGAATGGTCGCCGCGCCATATTTGGCACGACATAAAGGACCATGCCCGGCTGCGATTTCCGACCGGTGCGGAGGCAAAAGATTATAATATATTACAGAAAATCAGTTATATAGGCGTCATATTCATTCTCTTGCCGTTGATGATCTTCACCGGCCTTACGATGTCGCCTGCGATAAACGCGGCATGGCCGTGGCTCCTCGATATTTTCGGCGGGCGGCAATCGGCGCGGTCGATCCATTTCATTTGCGCTTTCGCGCTGGCTGCATTTTTCTTCGTGCACATGATGATGGTAGTGCTCGCGGGGCCGATCAATGAAGTGCGCTCGATGATAACGGGCAAATACCGCCTGCCGGGTAAAGTTGCAGCGCCCGAACCCGTGGCGATAGAAGGAGAACCGGCATGACTCATGAAAAAATCATCATGCCACGTCGGAAATTCCTGACCGGTGCGGCACTGGGAGGTGGTGGTTTACTGCTTGCGGGCTGCGATATGCTTTCGGAGAATGAAGGCTTCCGATCGGTTTTGCGCAGTGGTGAGGCGCTGAACAAGACAGCGCAGCGGTTACTTATGGACCGATCAGCACTGGCGCGTGAATTTTCGGCCGCTGATATATCGCCTACATTCAAGGCCAATGGTTCGATTAGCGGTGCGACCCCGGAATATGCTGCGCATGTTGCCGATAAATTTGCGCGGTGGCAGCTGCGGATCAACGGAATGGTTCAGAAGCCTTTGAACCTCCATCTCGAACAGCTGATGGCGATGCCCTCTCGCGAGCAAATCACCCGGCATGATTGCGTCGAAGGGTGGAGCGCGATTGGTAAATGGCGCGGAACGCCTTTGGGAATGTTGCTGAAACAAGCAGGACTGTCCACAAAGGCGCGCTACATTGTCTTTCACTGTGCCGATCAATGGGGGCCTGGCGTTCCTTATTATGAGTCAATTGATCTGGTCGACGCCTTTCATCCGCAGACTATCCTCGCTTGGGGCATGAACGGTACGCAATTGCCGGTCCGACATGGCGCGCCTCTACGCCTGCGAGTTGAGCGCCAATTGGGCTATAAACACGCCAAATATGTAATGCGTATCGAAGCGACCGATGATCTCAAAAAGTTCTACAGAGGCAATGGGGGGTATTGGGAAGATGCGCACGACTATGACTGGTATGCCGGAATTTAGTAATCAGAATTAACCCTCTGTGCTCTCTGTGCGAACTATCTTGTTGTGGAATTTAAAAGGTTCACGCAGAGAATGGGAAGAAGAGAAATTTGTGCTTGCGGGCACCCGTTGTTGGTGGTCAAAGCCTGTCATCTTTCACGGAGGTCCATAGATGAAGACCCGGGCTGCAGTTGCCTTTGAAGCGAAGAAGCCGCTTGAGATTGTCGAGCTTGACCTAGACGGGCCGAGGGCGGGCGAAGTGCTGGTCGAGATTATGGCAACCGGGATTTGCCACACCGATGCCTACACACTCGACGGCCTCGACAGCGAAGGCATCTTTCCGAGCATATTGGGTCATGAAGGGGCAGGCATTGTCCGCGAAGTCGGCGCTGGCGTAACTTCGGTTAAACCGGGCGACCATGTCATCCCGCTTTACACGCCTGAATGCAGGCAGTGTAAAAGCTGCTTATCAGGCAAGACCAACCTGTGCACCGCGATCCGGGCAACGCAGGGCAAGGGATTAATGCCCGATGGCACATCGCGCTTTTCGTATAAGGGCCAGACAATATTCCATTATATGGGCTGCTCGACCTTTTCGAACTTCACCGTGTTGCCTGAAATCGCAGTGGCCAAAATCCGCGAGGATGCACCGTTCAATAGCGCGTGTTATATCGGCTGCGGCGTGACCACTGGCGTTGGCGCGGTGACCAATACTGCTAAGGTCCAGCCCGGGGATAATGTGATTGTATTCGGCCTCGGTGGCATCGGTCTCAATGTGCTACAGGGCGCGAAGATGGCTGGCGCGAACATGATCGTCGGTGTGGACATCAACCCGGCGCGCGAAGAATGGGGCAAGAAGTTCGGGATGACCCATTTCGTCAATCCCAAGGATGTGGACGGAGATATTGTTGCTCACCTCGTGGCACTTACCGACGGCGGCGCAGAATATACCTTTGACTGCACCGGTAACACCACAGTCATGCGCCAAGCATTGGAGGCCTGCCACCGCGGCTGGGGCACCAGCATCATTATCGGCGTCGCTGAAGCGGGCAAGGAAATCAGCACCCGGCCATTCCAGCTGGTCACTGGCCGCAACTGGCGTGGTACCGCGTTCGGCGGCGCTAAAGGCCGCACCGATGTGCCGAAGATAGTCGATCTTTATATGGACGGTACGATCCAGATTGACCCGATGATCACGCATGTGCTGACGCTGGACGAGATCAACAAGGGCTTCGACCTGATGCACGCTGGCGAAAGCATACGAAGCGTCGTTGTCTATTGACGCTCGGGAGTGAGCGCGCAATACGTAGCAAATCAAAACTTAAATAGGAGCGGAATGATGTACAGCCACATGATGGTCGGCAGCAACGACATAGCCAAATCGAAGAAATTCTACGATGCGACCTTTGCGGCGATGGGCGGGCGCGCCGGTTCCGAAGACCCCAAAGGCCGTCTTATCTACATCCACAACGGCTCGATGTTTCTGGTCACGCCACCAATTGACGGCGCGCCCGCCACTCATGGGAATGGCTGCACGATCGGTTTTGCTATGAACCCCGAACAGGCCGATGCCTGGCATCAGGCTGGCATCGACAATGGCGGAACCGCGATTGAAGATGCACCAGGTGTACGCGAAGGTGCGGGTATGAAGCTTTATCTGGCTTACTTACGCGATCCCGATGGTAACAAGCTTTGCGCGCTGCACCGTATGCCTGCTTAAGCGAAATTTGATGGAAACCGTCTCGACGAACAGGGCCTTTGCCGGCGTGCAAGGCGTTTACAAGCATGCTTCGGCGGCGACAGGTACAGAGATGGCATTTTCAGTATTTGTTCCGCCGCATGCGCCGGGCGTGATGCTGCCGGTGGTCTGGTATCTGTCGGGTCTGACCTGCACGCACGCCAATGTCACCGACAAGGGCGAGTATCGCAAGGCCTGTGCCGAGCTCGGCCTGATCTTCGTCGCGCCCGATACTAGCCCGCGTGGTGAGGGCGTACCCGATGAACCGGAGGGCGCTTATGATTTCGGGCTCGGTGCGGGGTTTTATGTCGATGCGACCGAAGCGCCGTTTGCACAGCATTACCGGATGCGTGAGTATATCGAGGAAGAGTTGCCACTGCTGATTAGCCAGCACTTCCCCGCTGATATGGCTCGCCAAGGCATAACGGGCCACTCAATGGGTGGCCATGGTGCGTTGACCATCAGCCTGCGCAACCCCGGGCGGTTTAAGGCAACATCTGCCTTTGCGCCGATTGT
>JANMPK010000168.1:0-4620 GCA_031369825.1 Sphingomonadales bacterium | reverse complement strand
CATCTTACTTTTTCCGCATCTTTGGGTAGTAAGACCCTGAAACGATTTCAGGGTGACGGCTAGCGTGGGGTTGGGTATGCAGATTTTGATGAGCCTCGCGGGCATGGTCGTAATACTGGCCGTCGCCATTTTGCTGTCGTCGAACCGGCGTTTCATCCGCTTCCGCGTGGTCGGTGCTGCCTTTGCTTTGCAGGCAAGTTTGGCTGCGTTGGTGCTTTATGTTCCGTGGGGCAAAACTGTCTTGGAATTCATGTCGAATGGCGTGTCCAACCTGCTCGGCTATGCGGGTGAGGGCACGAAATTCATCTTTGGCCCGCTGGCATCGCCCGAAATCGGCGGCAACAGTTTTGCGATCGCGGCATTGCCGGTCATCATCTTCTTCGCCTCGCTGATTTCGATCCTCTATTATCTGGGCATCATGCAATATGTCATCCGCTGGATCGGCGGCGGTTTGCAGAAGATCACCGGTATTTCCAAGGTCGAAAGCTTGTGCGCGGCGGCCAATATCTTTGTTGGCCAGTCGGAATCGCCTTTGGTGATCCGACCCTATCTGGCTGGCCTAAACCCACAACAATTGTTCTGCGTGATGACAGTCGGCATGGCGGGTGTCGCCGGAACCATCCTTGCTGCCTATGCCTCAATGGGAATCCGCATCGACTATCTGCTCGCTGCCGCCTTCATGTCGGCACCCGGCGGGATATTGATGGCCAAGCTGATGATGCCTGACATCCCGCCAATGCCTGTCAACGAAGGCGACCCAGCGCTCGCTAACCCGCATCCTGACGACGAGCCGGTGATGGTTCACGATGATGGTGAAGAGAAGCCTGCCAATATCATCATGGCCGCAACCCAAGGTGCCCAGACAGGGGTGAAGCTTGCGGTTGCCGTAGGCGCTATGGTTCTCGCGTTCGTTGCTCTGGTAGCGCTGGCCAACGGCATATTGGGCGGCATCGGCGGCTGGTTCGGGCAGCCCGATTTGAGTTTCCAGCAAATAGTCGGTTATGTGTTTGCTCCGTTAATGTATTTGCTCGGTGTGCCTTGGAATGAAGCTATTCAGGCGGGCGGGCTGTTCGGTACCAAGATTGTACTGAACGAGTTTGTTGCATTCATTGATCTGGGTGCGCTCAAAACACTGTCAGAACCGACGGTCGCCATCGTTACCTTCGCGCTGTGCGGCTTTGCCAATATCCTGTCGGTTGCCATACAGATTGCGATAACAGGTGGCCTCGCCCCGAACCAGCGTCCGATGATTGCCAAGCTGGGCTTGAAGGCATTAGCCGCAGGTTCGCTGTCCAATCTGATGAGCGCGGCGCTGGCCGGCTTGTTCCTGAGCCTCGTATAATGGCGGTATTTATTGTCCATTACGAGCATCCGGATGACGCAGGCTGGCAACAGCAATTGCTACCCCACATCCATTATCTTCAAGACTTGCTGGCCGAGAAAGTCCTGCTCGCCTCAGGCCCGCTTCCCGACGCCGGAGTCAAATCGGCGATGCTTATCATTTCCGCCCGCGACGAAACCGAATTGCAGGCCATAATCGCACGAGACCCTTTTGCTGAGCATGGCCTCATTGAAAATATGACGGTGGTGAAATGGGACCCGATTTTCGGGGCATTCAATAATGTGTCAACAATGCCGGGAAGCATGCAGAGCCGTTGACCGCATTAGAAATTTGTAAAGAGACGGGAGAAGGAGAGAGGTTGCTCAGAACCGGCACCTCCCCTTCTCCCGTCTCTTTTACATTATTCTTCGCCTGCAGCCCGCTTCAGCTCATAAAGCAGATCGAGTGCCGCTCTCGGGCTAAGCGCGTCGATATCCAGACCCGTCAGTTTCTCGCGGAGGGCATCAACCTTCGCCTCCGCTGCATCGAGTGCGGCGCTGAATAGGGGCAGGTCGCCAAGCCCCGCCGCCAGCCCGCCGGTTTCGGCACGGCCCTTTTCGAGCTTTTCCAATACCGTCTTCGCGCGCGTCACGACTTGCGGTGGCAGGCCCGCCAGTTTGGCCACGGCGATGCCGTAACTGCGGTCGGCGGGGCCGTCTGCAAGTTCGTGAAGCAGAACGAGATCGCCCTTATATTCTTTGGCACGGACATGGTGCAGCGACAGCGCGTCGAGAGTGTCGGCGAGCCGCGTCAGTTCGTGGTAATGGGTGGCGAACAGGCAGCGGCAGCGGTTGGCTTCGTGGATGCCTTCGACCACTGCCCATGCAATCGCCAGCCCGTCATAAGTTGAGGTGCCGCGCCCGACTTCGTCGAGGATAACGAAGCTACGCTCGGTGGCCTGAGCAAGGATCGCGGCGGTTTCGACCATCTCGACCATGAAGGTCGAACGCCCTCTTGCCAGATTATCCGATGCACCAACGCGGCTGAACAGGCGGTCGACCAGGCCCAGCCGCGCCGCGGTCGCAGGGACATAGCTGCCCGCCTGAGCCAGCAAAACGATGAGCGCATTTTGGCGCAGGAAGGTCGACTTGCCGCCCATATTCGGGCCGCTGACCAACCAGAGCCTTCTATCCGGCGCGAGATTGCAGTCATTCGAAATGAACCGGTCACCCGATTTCGCCAGAGCGCTTTCGACCACCGGATGCCGCCCGCCCTCAATGTGCAGTTCGGGGGCAGTAACAAAACTAGGCTGGCACCAACCACCCTCCGCCGCGCGTTCGGCCAGTGCCGCCGACACATCAATCCGCGCCAGCGTGTCGGCACTTGCTGCTATCGCATCACGCCGGTCCATCACATACGCAATCAGCTCTTCCAGATGCGCCGCTTCGGCGGCCAGCGCGTGTCCACCTGCTTGCGTTATGCGGATTGCTTCCTCATGCAGCTCGGGCGAATTGAACCGCACCGCGCCCGCCATCGTCTGCCGGTGGGTGAAGCCGGTGCCGGGTGCCATTAATGCGTCGCCGTGCTTTGCAGGAACCTCGACAAAATAGCCAAGCACTGCATTATGGCGGATTTTGAGCGCGGCAACCCCGGTCGCATCACGGTAACACGCCTCCAGTTGGGCAATTGCCTGCCGCCCGTCGCGTCCCGCCGAACGCAGTGCATCGAGCGCCGCGTCATAGCCCTCCGATATGTAACCGCCCTGCCCGGTATCAGTCGGCGGTGATGCCACCAAAGCCCTGCTGAACAGATCAACCATCGCACCGTGTCCGTCGAGCGTCGGCAACAGCCGTTCAAGCATTTCTGGCCGATCCGCCATTGCACCCAGCCGTTCGCACAGCGCCCTCGCACCGTCTAGACCATCGCGTATCTGGCCCACGTCACGCGGACTTCCCCGACCAGCCACAACGCGGCCCAGCGCCCGGGCAATGTCGGGAAGTTGCCGCAGCGCGGTCCGAACCGCATCGCGCAGCAACGGCGCATCATGGAACCACTGCACCAATGACAAACGCGCTTCGATCTTGGCCTTGTCCATCAATGGTGCTGCCAGGTCCGCCGATAGTTGCCGTGCTCCGGCACCGGTAATCGTCCGGTCAACCTCGGCCAGCAACGACCCTGCGCGCCCGCCTTTACTGGCGGTGTTGATTTCAAGGCTGTCGCGTGTTGCTTGGTCAATTAATAAATGCTCATGCACTTCGCGCCGCACCGGCATTTTCAGGAACGGCATCTTGCCCTGTCCGGCATGCGCGAGATAGGCAATGAGGCCGCCAGCCGCCGCCAGTTCCGCGCGCGACAATGGCCCGATGGCATCAAGGCCCACAACTGCAAAATGCTGCTTAAGGGCAGATTCGCCAGCCACGCTTTCAAAATCGGCACGGGGCCGTGCTATCGAATCAAAAGGCGCACCTGCGAAACCCACCGGCACCACCAACTCACTCGCTGAAAGGCGCGCGAGTTCTGCCTCTAATGCGCCGGGCGTCACCGTTACCAACTCAAAATAGCCAGTCGAAATGTCCGCCGCCGCCACGCCAATCGCATCGCCCACCGGGGCCAGCGCCACCAACATATTCGACGCCCAGCTATCGAGAAGGCTGTCCTCGGTCAGTGTTCCGGCGGTCACGTAGCGGACAATATCGCGCGCCACCAAAGTCTTGGAACCACCGCGCGCCCTGGCTGCCTCGGGACTCTCGGTCTGCTCGGCAATTGCCACACGGTGGCCACCTTTGATGAGCCGCGCAAGATAACCTTCAGCGCTATGCACCGGCACACCGCACATCGGGATTGGCCGTCCGTCATATTCGCCGCGCGAGGTCAAAGCGATATCGAGTGTCGCCGATGCCGCCCGTGCATCGTCAAAGAACAGCTCGAAAAAATCGCCCATTCGGTAGAATAATAGGCAATCGCCCGCCTTGGCCTTCAGGCCCAAATATTGCACCATCATTGGTGTCGGTGTGTTGGTGCTGCTCCCCGCCATTATTCCCAAGCGTTAGCGAACGATATGCGGCGGGGCAATGCTTGCCCTTGGGCGCGCCTCGGGTTAGGGCAATCAAAACCGCCAAGCACAAGTCAGGGCCTGAAATGAACGATAGCGACGTCCAGTTTACCGCGCAGGAAGCATTGGATTTCCATTCGCAAGGTCGCCCCGGCAAGATCGAGATCGTCGCAACCAAGCCGATGGCAACGCAGCGCGACCTTAGCCTTGCTTACTCCCCTGGCGTCGCGGTGCCGGTACAGGCGAT
>JANMPK010000157.1:0-1505 GCA_031369825.1 Sphingomonadales bacterium | reverse complement strand
TTCAGACTATTTTGATTGTTCAATCAGTGAAGATGAGGTTCGGGCAATTGTATCTGGAGATCTATTCTCCACCTACTCCAAAAATCCTAATACGTTTTTTGATAATGCGCGTCGTAAAGAGCGTGTAGCTGAAGCCCGCGCTGTTTTGGCCGATGACATCATGATGGCTCGACGCTGGGTCGAATCACGACTCGCTATATCCCCGCTGACCGCACAGCTTGCGCAACCTTTATGCGGCGAAAATTCGATGTTACTATGATTATGCCAATGTGAGGTAACATCGGTAAATAAAAAGGCGGCCCAAAAGGACCGCCTCTTTGAAACGCTAGAAAACCGCTTTAGCGCGAATAGAATTCGACGACCAGATTTGGTTCCATCTTCACCGGATAAGGCACTTCGTCGAGCGTCGGTACGCGGGTGAAGGTGACCTTGTCGTTGCCGTCTGGCGAAACATATTCAGGAATGTCGCGCTCGGCGAGGCCTTGGGCTTCGATGACCAGCGCCATTTCCTTTGCCTTGTTGCCAAGGCTGATCACGTCGCCTGCTGCAACCTGGCGGCTGGCGATGTTGCACTTTACGCCGTTGACGCGGATGTGGCCGTGGCTCACGATCTGGCGCGCGGCGAAAATCGTTGGTGCGAACTTGGCGCGGTATACGATCATGTCGAGGCGGCGTTCGAGCAGACCGATAAGGTTCTGCGACGTATCGCCCTTCATGTTGCTGGCTTCGAGGAAAGCGCGCTTGAATTGCTTTTCGGTCACGTCGCCATAGTAGCCCTTAAGCTTCTGCTTGGCGCGCAACTGAATGCCGAAATCGCTCAGCTTACCCTTGCGGCGTTGGCCGTGCTGGCCTGGGCCATATTCACGCTTGTTGACGGGTGATTTTGGGCGACCCCAGATGTTTTCACCCATCCGGCGGTCAAGTTTATACTTCGAGCTTGTACGCTTCGTCATGTCTGACTCCAATTTGCTAACAACGATGTTCCCGGTACCGCGCGACACATGCAAGATATGCCGGACACCTGCTTCACCGGGGTGCAGGGTCAATTGCGAAGGCGGGCCTATGGCGGCATCGGGCAAATATGTCAACAACGCGCTCGACTTTATCGCACGTGCTTTCTAAACGCGCGGCCATGCAAAACAAAGTCCAAGCATTAGAACCTGAAAAATGCAAAACCATGGCCGAAGTCCGGCACGGGGTCGACATCACCGACGCCGCGCTGATAGAGCTTCTTGCGCGACGTTTCGGCTATATGGATGCCGCAGCGCGGATCAAAGCCGACCGAGATACGGTGCGCGATGAAGCGCGCAAAGCGCAAGTTATCGCTAATGTCGAGGCTGCGGCCTCTCAAGCACAAATCCCGGTCGAACCGATAAAAGAAATTTGGGACCATCTGGTTGAGGCGTCAATCAAGTATGAACTGGCGGTATGGGACCGTCTGAATACTAATTCGGCTTGATCTGCCCACGATTACGCCCACGCAGTGTGCTCATCACACCGCGCAT
>JANMPK010000060.1:0-2092 GCA_031369825.1 Sphingomonadales bacterium | reverse complement strand
CGGCGGCGAGCGAGGCGGCGGACAAAAGTTGCTTCATGGAGGCCTCTCAGATTGGCGAGCCGCTAGTACTAACGCCAGCGGAGGCCATTGTCACCTATGCTCCGATGCAGATCTGATAGCCACATTTTTGCCACTGACAGGTTCGCACAAGAGCGGCCATTCCTTCTGCGCGGGTTGATCGATTTCAAACCGAGGCACGACTCATCGGAACGGGATACTTTTGGCTATGATGGTCAAGTATTTTGCATTGTGGATAAATATCGTGTAAGCCCGCAGAGCTAACGTCGTTTGCGACGGATACCGGGCTCTATTATGGCTCCCTTTGTCCCTTTCTACCTCGTCGAAGCCAGGATGAGCTGCTTTTGGCCCATGCCTGTACTAAATTGGGCAAAGGATACCCATATGACTATCGGAACAGTAAAATTTTTCAATTCGGACAAGGGCTATGGCTTTATCGCGCCTGAAGGCGGCGGGGACGATGCGTTTGTGCATATCTCGGCTGTTGAGCGCGCTGGCATGAGCACGCTTGATAAGGACCAACGCGTTTCTTACGATCTTGAAAAAGACCAACGCGGCAAGATGTCGGCTGTGAATATCGCAGCCGCTTAATTGCGTGAATTTCGGGGTGCGGATGGCCAATGGTTGTCCGCACCCTTTTCATTTTAAAGCAGGAATTTGTTACCCAATATGGCTTCGTATAAAGACCCCGGATTTCAAGAACGTACCGCACTTGCCAAGGCGGCAAAGTTAAAGGCGCTTCAGCAATTGAAGGCCAAGCCACCGGTTGATCCCGCAGTAATGGCCGAGCGCGCCGCCGCCGCCGCCGCCAAAGAGGCCGCTGCTGTCGCTGCCCGCGCCGAAAAGATTGCCGCGCGCGAAGCTGAAAAAGCCGAGAAGAAGGCCGAAGCCGAAGCCAAGGCCGCATTCGAGGCCGCACAGCCTGCGCTAACGGCTGCTGAGCAAAAGGCCGCCCGCGACGCGCGTTACGCGGCACGCAAAAACCGCAAATAAGCGGCCCTGCATCGCGCCTGCATTGATCCCGCGTATAGTTCTCGACACCGCAGCCATTCCGGGCAGCAAAGACACTTTGCGCCTAATCCAGCGCGGTGCCGAATTTTCGATCATGCTTGGCGGCAATGAACTGATGAACAGCCGCCTGAGCGGTTCGGAAGAGGCATTGGCGACATTGGCGTGTGCGAAGATTATGCCAAGAACCGCTCCGCGCATTTTGATCGGTGGCCTCGGCATGGGCTTCACCCTGCGCGCCACACTTGCCGAACTGACGGATAACGCCGAGGTCGTGGTCGCCGAACTTGTCCCTGCGGTTGTTGCGTGGGCCAAGGGGCCGATGGCAGAGCATCACGGCGACAGTCTATCCGACCCGCGTACGAAAATCATAATCACTGACGTCGCCAAATTGATTCGCGAGGGCGATGCGAGTTACGACATAATTCTGCTCGACGTCGACAACGGCCCCGACGGGTTGACCAAAAACGCCAATGACCATCTCTACAGCAATGACGGCCTTCGCCGCGCTTGGGCGGCGCTCCGCGCGGACGGCGTACTCGCCATCTGGTCAGCTGCCCCGGACAAGGCGTTTGCCGCGCGCCTTAACGCCGCAGGGTTTGATGTCGAAGAGATCGAGGTCCGCGCGCACCAAGGCAAAAGCGGCGCGCGCCATATTATTTGGCTGGGTATGAAGCGATAAATTACCAATCTGTTCATCTGGTATTAAAGTAATAATCATCGCTATTTTGTCAATCTACCGCATAATAAACACGCCGTTACGACGAGTGGACTATATCCATATGACAAGGCGCTTTTGACCTTATTTTTAGGGTGAAACATTTGCGACTACACTCCATTTATATCTGTGAGCCTACAGAATAGGCTTTAGGCAGTCCATGATACTGCGCAACATTTAGCGACACGCTCGCATATATTCGCGTGGTCGTAAAAGGAGAATAACATGTATCGTTTACTCACCCTCTCAAGCGCTGTCGCGCTTGCCGCTGCTGCTCCGGCAATTGCGCAACAAGCTGATCCGATGGCTGCACCTCCAGCGCCGGATGCACCAATGACGACCGAAGCC
>JANMPK010000039.1:0-3131 GCA_031369825.1 Sphingomonadales bacterium | reverse complement strand
CGAGGCCCGACACGAATCATCAAGCCGTCAATAGTACCGTCATTCAATTCCACACGCTGGGCAGGGGGCTTGTCGAGCAATGCCTTCAATTCCCGGTCCGTAATGCCCTTCGCCATAATTGGGGTCCAAATTGGGGTGCAGAATGCCAGTACAATTGGCGATTACACGCGAACCACGACGAACGCCAGCGAAACAAGAAACGAGGCTATTCTAGGAGTTAGAGAACAATGACGAAGCTCGACGATTTACCGCGAATGGACGAACCCAAAGTTGCCAAGGTTGGGGTCGAGGGTTCGAATCCCTTCGCCCGCTCCAGTTTTTTCAGACAATTTTTTGTTGAGCGCTTAGATCAGGCGCGGCTGGTCATTGTACTTTTGACCAAGCGGCGGACGAGCAGCGGCAAGCCGCTATAATTGGCGCGGTGATAGGCCGAATTTTCGTCAAGCGCGGCGCTGATCCGGCGGTGCGCTTCGCCAAGATTATGATAGGGGACCCCCGGCAGCAAGTGGTGGATCGCATGATAGCGCAAGCCCACCGGTGCCCATAATGCAGGCAGTAAGGCCGGCGGCGGCACGTTGACGCTGTCGAGGAATTGGGCCGTTACACTCAGCGGTTCACCATCATTTTCCCACAGATGCGCGACCAGGGTGCGAACTTGGTTGAGGACAGCAACGCCCGAAGCGACGCCCAAGAAAATCAAGAATCCCGACAGAGGGATAAAGCCGCTAAACACGCCTGTGAGCAATGCAATTGCCCAGATACTGGCAGCGGTTTCCTGAATGGTCCAATTTCGGCGCGCTTCACCTTCGGCTGGGCGGCGGCGGAATGCGGGGTTGATCGCCAACCCAGAATAGCGTTCGACTACGGCAGTCCGCAGCGACGGGATCAGGAGCGATAATGGCGCAAGCAGCCCGTAGCGCAGCAGCAACGCAAAGGGTGCTGCGAGCGACGCCAGTATGAACAAAGGCAACGTCCACGGCTTCATTAAAGCCAACGGTAGATATTCTGGGTCTTGGTCGGTGCCATAGCGTGTGCGCGCGTGGTGGAGATTATGGACGCCCTCATACATGAACGAAGGCACCAGCATCGGGACGCCGATCAGAAGGTTAAAACCGAATCTGAAACCCGGAACTGTCGAATGCTTGATATGGGTGATTTCGTGGATGAAGCTGCCTGCGCGGTAGAGGCCAAGAATCGCGACGATTGCGGCTACTGCCTTAATCCAGAACGCCCCTGCCAAAATTGCAACCGCCAGACCCGCATAGCCGGTTACCGCCGAAACTAGAAAATCGCTCCAGTAGATATAGGGATTTGCGGTGTTCAAATCGCGCGTCAATTCAGATGCAGCGCGGATCATAGCCATGTCGTCAGGCGCGCGTTTCAGCTTCGCAGCCTTGGCTACGAGGTCATTTTCGGAAACCGTAAGCGGAGTCGGTGTTGGCGCGGGGATAGCCATATCGGACATATAGGGATTGCACTTCATGATAGCCATTGTTGAGCTTGTTATAATCACGACACGTGGCAAGACTGTGGCAAAACCGTGTAATTTGAGGCTTACTTTCGATATCACTGATTTATGCAATCGTTTGTTGTAATATCTGCAACGACGCTATAATGACTTTTACGATGTCGGTTTTAGCTCAAAATTCACTCCAAAAAAACGAAAATGCTCCCTCGCGCTGGACTGCCGAGCATGTGGCCGCAATTGCTGTTGCCCGGTTGCCCGCAGCGCCGTTGATCGATGTCGAAGCGGCCAAGGCGTTGCTGCCCGAACATGATTTGTGGGATCTGTGGCCATTACAGAATGCGGACGGCAGTATAGCAGAAATCGCTGGGGGTGCTTTGTGGATGGTGCTTTCAGCTCCGCGCCAGCCCGACCCGGGCCTGCGCCACGATTTGGCGCGCACGCGGTTGCTGTTTCACGCACACGGGGATTGGCAGGATTGCGGGCCGTTATTCCCCGATCATTTAAATCCCGGCTCTCGTGAATGGTCGGGTTCGGCATGCTACGACGCCGCGACAAACAGTGTTACCGCCTATTTCACTGCCGCCGGACGGCGCGAGGAAACGATCCATAGTTTTGAACAAAGGCTGTTTCAAACCAAGGGCGCGTTGAATATGTCAGGGCCGCTTCCCGTGATTGATCATTGGACCGATGCCGAGCCTTTGGTCACTAACGACGGAACGCATTATGTCGATCTCGCTAAGGATCAGGGCGTGCCCGGCAACATTCGCGGTTTCCGCGACCCATATTGGTTCCGCGATCCGCTGGACGGGCGCGCCTATATCTTGTTCACCGGATCAAAACCTGATGGCGTGCCTGATTGCAACGGTGTCATCGGGATCGCCAGCGCTCTTTCCGGCAATGGCGAATCGGGCTTTGATCTGATGCCGCCGATTGTCAGTGCCGACGGTGTTGCCAATGAAATGGAACGACCACATATGCTGGTGTTGGGTGGTCTTTATTATCTATTCTGGTCTTCGCAGCATGGGGTGTTCGCCGCCAATGGCCCGAAAGGTCCGACTGGCCTGTATGGCATGGTCGGCACATCGGTAACCGGACCGTTCGAGCCGTTAAACGGCACCGGTCTTGTCATCGCCAACCCCGCCGAAGAGTTGCGTCAAGCCTATTGCTGGCAGGTGCTCGAAACGCTTGAGGTCGTCAGCTTTGTCGATCATTGGGGGCTGCAGGGCCGTGATCCGTCCGCTGATCCCGCCTTGAATCGCGCGCAATTTGGCGGCACCATAGCACCGATGCTGAAAATCGAAATCAACGGTGCGACGACTAAGCTACTGGGCCTATTATGACCGGACGGTTGTACGGCTGTATCGAGGCTGGTGGCACCAAATTTGTCGTCGGGATTGTCGCTGCACCCGATGCTATTCTTGAGACGGCGCGGTTTGATACAATCAGTCCACAACAAACCATTGGCGAAGCTGTCAAATGGCTGCGTAGTGCACAATCACGGCATGGTGCATTGTCCGCTGTCGGTATTGCCAGCTTCGGACCGCTCGAACTTGATCGCGCTGCACCCAACTGGGGTCATATCACCGCGACCACCAAGCCTAGGTGGAGCAACAGCGATTTTGGCGCTTTGGTCGGGCGCGAGTTGGGCTTGCCGGTTGGCTTT
>JANMPK010000017.1:0-6358 GCA_031369825.1 Sphingomonadales bacterium | reverse complement strand
GTCCAGCCTGTCGAGCGCGGAATAAAGTGGCAAAACCATGAAGGGCAAATGGACGTAGACCAGCCCCAAAACGACGGCGAAGTTATTGTAAAGCAACTGGATGGGTGTCCATGCCTCCAGCGGTTGCATGCCGACCAGCGTGCGGAGCCAACTCGCCCCCTCCCACAGTCCGCCCAGCCCTTTATTGGCGTAGCCATTGGTCCCCATCAACGCCATCAGCGCATAGGTCCGGATCAACAGGTTGGTCCAGAACGGCAGCATGATACCCAGCAGCAGCCACGGTCGCCACTTCGGCGCGGCAAAGGTGATCGCCATCGCCACCGGAAATCCGACAATCAGGCAAATTAACGTCGTAAGCGCTGCCACCGCCAGCGACTTCAGGAATATTGAAAGATACAACCACTCGGTAGCGCGTTTGTAATTATCAAGCGTCCCCGAAATCTCGATGGTTGCAGGGCCACTATTCTGGCCAAAACTATACAGCCAGACAATCCCCATCGGCACCACGAAGAACAGGGCGAGCCAGAAGACCGGCGCCGTCGCAATTGCGGCGAACGGCCGTTTCTGGCTCTTCCAGTCCTGTAGTGCGCCTGCCACGCGTTAGGCCGCCCGCACGCGGGTAAAGGCCTCCTCATATTTCGGCTGAAGTTCGGGATTGAACTTCGCATATTCGCATTTCGCCAGCACATCAGCCGCCGGGAAGATCACAGGATTGTTCTTGTAATCCTCTGGCATCAAAGCCTTCGCAGCATCATTCGGCGTTGGATAGAGGATGGTCTCGGTAATCTTCTTACCCGCCTCCCCGTCGAGCAGATAGTTGATGAACGCATGCGCATTTTTGGGATGCGGCGCGCCTTTAGGAATGCACAGATTATCCGAATTCAACTGGCTGCCTTCCTTCGGGATAACAAAGCCGATATCCTTGTCTTCAACCATCGCCTGCGCAATATCGCCATTATACTCAAGGACCAGATCGACCTCACCCTTCAACAGCATATCCTGACCATTATCTTCGTGGAACGCTTTGATGTTCGGCTTTTGCTTGATCATCATCGCTTCGATGGTTTTCAAATCGGCATCGGTCAGCGCATTGACCGACTTGCCCATATATTTGCCATAGAGCCGGAACATATCGCCAGCCTCAGACAGCACCGCGATGCGGCCCTTATATTCGTCTGAATCGAACAGCACTTTCCAGCTGTCGGGCACCGCCTTAACCTTGGATTTGCGGTAGCCGATACCAAGTACCAACCAAGTATATGGCATCGAATGTTTGCGCGCCGGATCATAAGGAACATCCTGATAATCCTTGGCAACATTTTTGAAGTTAGGGATTTGCGCCTTGTCGAGCTCCATCAGCATATCCGCCGAAGCCATCCGCTCGACAAAGTCATTAGATGGCACGATCACATCATAGCCTTGGTTGCCAGCGCGCAGCTTGGCGAAAAGCTCGTCATTGCTTGCAAACAACGTCATGTTAACGTCGACGCCACCCGCTTCCTTATAATCTTCGAGCGTGGTCTCACCAATATAGGTATCCCAGTTGTAAAAATTCAGTTTGGCTTCCTCACCATTGGCTAGCTTCTTCGCTTCCTTCTCGCCACAGCCTGCCAGCGCGCCCGTCAGCGTAAACCCGACCGCAGCCACACCCATGCCTTTGAGCATCGCGCGACGGTTGCTGCCTGCGTGCAGAAATGTTTTGAAATCCATTGATTTTCTCCTAGCTGACCCTGTGACCCTATGGTGCATGCTGGACCAAAAAACGGGATACGAAAAGCCCCTTTTTTCAGCCGCTTTCGGACGCAATTTCAACGCAATATTATTACTTGCAACTGATATTATTGTGCACCGCAGCAATCATCATTTGGTCGTTGCAGCTTGCTCTTTATCAATCGCCAATTGCACCTGCTTATAAAACAGGCCGCGCTTCTGCGACTGGTCTCCGCCCTGCTGGTCAGTCGCCTGTGGCCAGTTGCTGTTCGATGCAATGATCAGCTTGCGTTTCGGGTCGATAAAGATGCCCTGGCCAAAAATACCTTGGGCTGCATAGCTGCCGTCATTGACCGTCCATCACTGATAGCCATAGCCGTTTTCGATTTCACCGATATCGGCTTGCTTGGTCGTTGCTGCTGCGATCCAGCCTTCGGGCAAGACTGCTTTGCCGCCGGCAAGACCGCCACCGAGCATGAACAAACCCATACGCGCGTAATCGCGTGTCGATGCTTGAATACAGCAGCCGCTAATCTCGTGGCCGGTTGAGCCCAATAGCCAGCTGGCATCCTGCTCCATACCAAACGGTGCCCAGATTTTTTCGGATAGATAGGCCGACACTGTCTTCTTGGTCGCAGAACTGACCAGCACGCCGATCAAATTGGTTTCGCCCGTCTTATAAACCCATTTCGTCCCAGCCGGTGCTTCGCGCGGTAGCTTGCGCATATAGCTGACGGTGACATCAACGCCGGGCTCGGCCTTATGTGTATTGAACAAGGCAACATCCGATTTGGGGTCGCCATAATCTTCGTTCCATTTGACACCGGATGTCATGGTCAACAATTGCTTGATCGACACGTCGTCGTAAACAGATCCCTTGAGGTCGGGGATATAGGCCGACACTTTATCGTCAATGCTCTTGATATAGCCATCCTTAATCGCTGCCCCGACCAGCGTTGAGGAAAAAGACTTTGCGACAGAGAAGCTCGTCCATTTGCCGTCACCGCTGAAATCCAGCCCGTATTTTTCCATGCGGATTTTACCGTCGTGGATGATAACCAATCCGGCAGTGCGCTGGTGCTTCATATAAGCATCTACATCGACCCCGACATCAAGCGGCGCGCCCTTTGGCATCGGATAAACGTCCTCGCCTGCCTCAATGATATTCGCTTTGGCCAAAACCGGTATGCGATCAATCATACGGAATGCAGCATCGCGTTGCGGGATAGACCAGAACAGCACGTTAGCGTCGGTCGGCAGGTTGGAAACCAGCTTTTTCATATCCTTGTCCGCCGTTACCCAGAACAGCCCGACCGCGCATGCGATGACAAGTAATATGGCCAATATCCATTTCTTCATGATGCCCCTCCCAGAATGTTTTAGCTTTTAACGAGCGTGACCTGTGCGACATTGATGCCACCGCCCCTAAATCCGCCTTCGCAATACATCAGATAAAAGCGCCACAAGCGAACGAATTTTTCGTCGAAGCCAGCTGGAAGACGCCCCTCATCGACCGCTGCATTAAATCGGTCGCGCCATATTTTGAGCGTTTTGGCGTAATCCAAACCAAAATCGGTCTGGTCGCGCCACTCCAACCCTCGGGCCCCGGCAAGCGCACGGAAACGGCTTTGTGACAACAACATTCCGCCTGGAAAAATATAACGCTGGATGAAATCGGCGCTGCGTGAATAGGCTTCGAAAATATCGTCGTCGATGGCGATATATTGGATCGCAGCCCGCCCGCCCTGATTCAAAGAGCGGGCAATGGCGTCGAGATAGGCGGGCCAGTAATCCTGCCCCACCGCTTCCACCATTTCGACACTGGCAATGGCATCGTAGGAGCCAGTCACGTCGCGGTAGTCGGTTAGCGTGACCGCGGCTTTAGTCGCCAAGCCAGCCCCGCTGAGCCGCTTATCAACATAAGCCTTCTGCTCTGCCGACAACGTGATACCGTGATAATCCAGATGATGCCTGCACAACGCAGCTTCGGCGAGGCTGCCCCAACCACAGCCAATCTCCAGCAAGCGGCTTCCATCCGTCAAAACCAAACGATCCAATATTGCGTCTATTTTCCGAGATTGCACGACTTCAAGTGCTTCGTCCTCGCTACCAAAAATCGCACTGGAATAAGTCATGCTGCCATCAAGCCAAGCCGCATAGAAATCGTTACCCAAATCATAGTGGAATTCGATGTTCCGCTTAGAGCCAGTTTTGCTATTTCGCCTGGATCGATGTGCCACTTTTCCAGCCCACCGCGCAAAACCAGACGCGCGCGCTGCATTGCCAAGGCTTTTGCGATTGCGCACGAATAGTTCGAATAATGCAACAGGATCAATGCTGTCCCAGTCGCCCGCAATCCAGCCCTCGTAGCAGCCAACCGAACCGTGCCGTGCCAACCGCAATAGGGCGTTCCAGTGGCGTATTTCAGCCTGTGCCGCTGGCCCTGCACTTCGTCCACCCAAGAAGCGCGCAGAGCCATTGGGCAATCGCACCTCGACCGAACCTATGTCCAGACCTCGATCAATATTGTCCAGCATGATATGAAAAATACGCGCGGCAACGGCACCAACTGCACGTGAAAAAAAGCCACCAACCGACCCGAAAATAGTCTTTTTTCGGGTAAGGCGGTGGCCTCTTGAGATATCCGGCGCGTTCATTGTGCCAGCCTATGCAATAGCCCAAATGGCTTTGCAATCACCGTCGGAGCAGTGATTGCAATAACATTTACTTCTTCCGCAATTCGTCACGAATTTCGGTGAGCAGGTCAACATCGGTTGGACCAACAGCAGGCGGCGGCATCATTTTGTTGGCTTGGCGCACGATCATGAAAATGACGAATGCCAAAATCAGGAAATTTATAAAGGCAGTAATAAAGCTGCCCCATGCCAAAACATTGGCTCCTGCTGCTTTTGCCGCAACCAGCGACATCCCGGCCGTAACCTTTTCAGCCCCGCCGAGCACGACATATTTACTGCTGAAATCAACGCCGCCGCCGGTAATCAAAGAAATAAACGGCATGATTACATCATCGGTCAGCGACGTAATAATTTTGCCGAATGCAGCGCCGATCAAAACACCTACGGCCAAGTCGAGCACGTTTCCACGCGCGATAAATGCTTTAAATTCACTCAACATAGCTTTTCTCCCATTTTTAAGCCATTTGAATGATGACATAATGTTTTGGAAAACGATAGCAATCATTGCGTAAAATCATTGCGCGCCTTATGTGGGTAATACACGACCACGCTTTTGGCAGAGGAGCCTTTTCATGCGATCCAATTTTGCAAAATTCTTGATTGTTCCGGTAGCGGCGGTTTCATTGGCCGGATGCGGTATCAATAGCGTTCCGACTGCGGAAGAAAATGCCAAGGCAAAGTGGGCTGATGTGCAGGCTGCATTTCAAGAGCGCGCAAACTTGATTCCCAACTTGGCTAATGTGGTGAAGGGCGCAGCAGCTCAGGAAAATAAGACTCTAACCGAAGTCATTGAAGCGCGTGCAAGAGCGACCTCGCCTACAATTAACGTTGATGCTAACGACTTGGGCGACCCATCCAAGATGGCTGCATTTCAAGCCGCACAGAACCAGCTTTCTGGCAGCCTGTCACGCCTGCTGGTTTCGGTGGAACAATATCCGCAGTTAAAAAGCCAAGAAGGTTATCTTCGATTTCAAGACCAATTGGAAAGCTCGGAAAATAAAGTGCGCATCACGCTGCGTGATTACAACGAGGCGGTGCGCGGATATAATACTACCATTCGCACCTTCCCCGATATCATCGGTGCGAAGGTGATACACGGTGCAAAACCGATGGTCCCCTATCAAGCGACAACGCCGGGAGCAGAGGCCGCGCCAACGCTTGACATGGCACCGGCTTCGTAATCGCCTTTTTGCGGAAAACGAACATGAATAAGGCCGCTGGCCTACTGAGCGCAATGCTGCTGGTCCTTTGCGGAAGCCCTGTTTTCGCGCAGGCGTTTCCAAAGCTGACCGGTCGTGTTGTCGATCAAGCCGATTTACTCGACCCGGCACAGGAGGCCGCGCTTACTGCCAAGCTGGAGGGTCTGGAAACGCGCACTAATCGCCAACTTGTGGTCGCGACGCTCAGCAGCCTCGAAGGCTACGAAATATCCGATTATGGATACCGCTTAGGCCGAGTGTGGGCGTTAGGACAGGACGGCAAAGGCGAGAGCGAGAAGGATAATGGCGTCATCCTTATCATAGCGCCGAATGAACGCAAAATGCGGATCAAAGTCGGTTATGGTCTGGAACCTGTACTGACCGATGGGCTTTCCTCCAGTATCGTACGCAACGATATCACGCCGTTGTTTAGGGCAGGTAATTTTCCTGCTGGTATTAATGCTGGCGTGGACCGTATTGCCACACAGTTGACGCTGCCGCCCGAAGAAGCAGCCAAAGTTGCGGCGCAAGCCACGAAAAATCAAAGAGAGAATAAAGGTGAAGGCGATCTCGGTGGGCTGATTTTTCTGATCTTCATATTCTTATTCTTCATCCTGCCGATCATCATGTCGTTCGCGCGCGGCGGCAAAAAGCACCGGCGCAGCGGTTATGGCGGACCCGTTATTATCTGGGGTGGTGGCAGCGATTGGGGCGGCGGATCGGGCGGTTCCTCTTGGGGCGGCGGCGGCGGTG
>JANMPK010000459.1:0-2515 GCA_031369825.1 Sphingomonadales bacterium | reverse complement strand
CGATTACCGACACCGCGATCGAAATTGGCGGTGATATCGAGTTTCCGCTGGCGAGAAAACTGACCACCAAGGTGATTGCGCTTTACCGCACAGGCACCGAAAGCAATGATGCCAGCATCGAAACCGCGCGCATTGGTGAGCCAGTCTCGCGCTTTAAAACACGCAGCCGCAGCAAGCCGTCCGAAGCTGTATTCCGCGCGCAGAATGACTGGACCGGCATCACCGACCATGCCATCCAGTTCGGCGCAGAGGTCGCCTATAACCGGCTCGACGCGAAGTTTGCCGCCGCCAGTTCTGAGGGTGGCGCGGTAACGGTTTTCCCGGCATCCAATGTGCTGGTGCAGGAAACCCGGGTCGAGCCGTTCCTTTCCGACGTGTGGAGCATCAGCCCGGTCTGGAAGATCGAGGCAGGTGCCATCATGGAATTCTCGACGCTGAAGCTGTCCGGCGACAGCAGCGCACGGCGTAGCTTCCAATTTATCAAGCCGCGTGTCGCCGCAACCTGGACGCTCGACAAAACAACAACGATGGAATTTCGCGCCGAACGGCAAGTGGCACAACTCGACTTTGGCGACTTTGCGACCTCGGTCGATTTAGGATCGGGCAATCAGGTCGACGCGGGCAACGCCGATCTGGTACCCGAACAGGCCACCAGCCTGTCGGCGTTGGTGCGGCACAAATTCCTTGAACGCGGCAGCATCCAGCTGCGCGGTTCATATGAATTTGTCAGCGATACGCAGGACCTGCTGCTCATCACCACGCGCGATGCGGGCGGCAACATCACCGCGCGGTTCGACGGCGTCGGTAATATCGGCAACAGCAAAAGATGGAATGGCGAGTTGGAAATCACGTTACCGTTTGACTGGCTGACCAAGCCGTTGGGCGTGACCGGGCTAGAACTGAAATATGTCGGCCATTATCACGACAGCCGTGTGTCTGACCCGATAACCGGCCTAAACCGCCGGATGTCATACCGGCCATTGTGGCATCAGAACTGGAACTTGCGGCACGACATCGCTGGCACCGGCATCGTTTGGGGCGTGTCGGTCGGCGCGCAAGCCGCGAGCAAGGCCTATTTTTTCAATCAGTTCCGGCGGCAGCAGGAAGGATCAAATGTCAGCGCATTTGTTGAATATAACAAGTTTAAACTTGGTACATTAAAGCTACAAGTGATCGGCCTGACCGGTAACAAATTCAACCGCGACCGGTTTATCTTTGACGATACTCGCGCGAGCGGGGTACTGACGCAAATCATCAGCCGCGAACGGACGCTTGACCCTAGGGTGCAGTTGACGCTGTCGGGGAAGTTTTAGCGCAATAGTTCGAAGAATGCGCTTTCGCCGTGTTGAGAAAATTCTATCGCACGGCTGTTAGGGACACGGTTCATCCAACGCAAAGCTACAAAACGATTGAGCAACGCAGCGCTTACGCTTCCGGCCAGATGGTGACGGCGCATGCTCCAGTCGAGGCAGGGACGACATAAAGGGCGGCGTTTTTTGTCGAGACTTTCGAAATCAATGCCGAAGCCTGTGAGGGCATTGCGACCAGCATTGGTTAAAGCAATGGAATCGCTAGCCGCTGCTGCTATCCATCCTAGATTGACCATTCGGTCGTGCATATGGACGCCGAGCTCGCCCGCCAGATGATCATAGCAGATGCGCGCGCGACGCATTTCAGGGTCGCGCGGACCGGTGCGGGTACGTTTCCCACCGCGTAGTTCGGCAACGCCCATTAACGCCTCTATGAGCGCTGCCACTTCTGGTCCTGCCAGTCTGAAATAATGGTGCCTCCCTTGAATGGCGCGGGTGATGAGTTCGGCTTGCGCCAATTGTGCCAGATGTGTGCTTGCAGTCTGTTTGGTGACGCCTGCCTCCATTGCGAGCTCGGTCGCGGTCAGCGCTCCGCCGTCGATGAGCGCAGTCAACATGTTGGCGCGCGCAGGGTCGCCGACCAACGCGGCGATGCGGGAAATATCGGGCCCGTCCTTCATAGTTCGATCATAGCCGAACCATTCGCATGATGCAAAGGGCTAAAGCAGTCGCAGCGAACCAAAAGGAGTGTCATTATGATCACCTGTTTTATCAAATACGAAATAGACCCGTTCAAAACAGAGGCCTTTGCCGAATATGCGCGCAATTGGGGGCAAGCGATACCGCGCTGTGGCGCAGACCTGATCGGCTATTACAGCCCGCATGAAGGGTCGGCTACAACGGCTTACGGCGTTTATAATCTACCGAGCCTTGCAGATTATGAGCAATATAAAGCCCGTTTGCGCGGTGACCCATTGGGCAAAGAGAATTACGCTTTTGCCGCAAAGGAACGGTTCATACTGCGCGAGGACCGGATATTCCTTAAATGCGTTTCGGCCCCGCATGGCGCATTGATACTGCCATGATCGCGGTGATTTTCGAGCTTTGGCCAGCCAAGGGTGCAACGCAAAGCTATTTCGATATCGCGGCATCGTTGCACGATGAATTGCACAGTATCGACGGGTTCGTCTCGGTCGAGCGCTGTG
>JANMPK010000441.1:0-5771 GCA_031369825.1 Sphingomonadales bacterium | reverse complement strand
GCGCCCTGAATAATCGCGCCATTCTGGTCAAAAACATTGCCGGAAAACCCGCTGCCGAACCAAACTTCCTGCGTTTTGTAACGGGTCGCCGGAAAAAATTCTGGAATAAGAATGTGGTCGCCCTGGGTCTTGCAGCGGGATTCATGGAGCCGCTGGAATCCACATCAATCCACCTTATCAATACCGGCATAAACAAGCTTATCGCTGTGCTTTCACTCGACGGAATTACACAGACGCAAGAAGACGCATTCAATCGCCTGACCAGCAAAGAATATGCACGCATCCGCGACTTCTTGATCCTTCATTATAATGCAACTAGCCGCGATGACAGCGGCTTTTGGAATTACTGCCGTAACATGAGCGTGCCTGAAAGCCTGACCGAAAAGATCGAGCTATTCCGCCACAACGGACAAATATTCCGCGAGGAGGATGAGTTGTTTACTGAAACGAGCTGGGCTGCGGTTATGATGGGCCAAGGGATCATGATGACCGGGCATAATGCAATGGCCGATGCTGTTAAGGAGCCAACCACGGCGCGAGAGGTTGACGAAATGGAGCAATCCATACGGTTCGTTGTCGAACATATGCCTGCCCATGGCGATTACTTAAAAAAATATTGTCCCGCGCCAATCTGATTACAAAGAGCCTGTAATCGTATGCGAAGGGAGTAATCGTCGACCAATTTCGTTGGCAATGCCGTTACCACTCTGGCCGTCGCACGTTGGCAGGGCGCGATTGACGATCAGGCACTTAGCAAAGAATTAGGCTAAAATTATCGCGTCCGAACGCGCAAAGCTCAGCGCCAATAGCTCAACGGAGATAACACCCAGACTCTTCGAGACTAACAACAGCGGCTTTTCAAGCACCTCAAAACACTTCATTAAAATCTTAAGAGAGGTTTCTTTTCAAAAGTGTAAAAACCGCATCCGAACTTGCTTGCTCCATTATACAATTGATTTAACTGTATTAAGTTGGTTGCGGGAGTAGGATTTGAACCTACGACCTTCAGCTTATGAGTTGAAAAGCCAAATATCCAAAATATTAATATAATTAGGAAATATCATCGTTTTCTCAGTGGCGTGCTAAATATTGGGTGCAGAATTCGCGCTTGCGGGAAAGGAGATGTGGGTGATTTCACGCCGCCCGGCACGCCTGTCCATCTGCACGACAATATCGATCATCGATTTCGCATAATGGATTGTTTCTGTTCGTGACAGGCCGAGGCCAGCCTGCATACACATCAGAGCGATTTGTTCGAACGCACCGTCAGGCGAACTGGCGTGGACTGTGCTCAATGATCCCGGATGACCGGTGTTGATTGCGCGCAGGAAAGTCACCGTCTCGTTGCCGCGCAATTCGCCGACAATCAGCCGGTCCGGTCGCATGCGAAGCGACGCGCGCATCAGGTCATCGATGGTGATACGCGCCTCGCCCTGATCGCCAGCGACGGCGACCAGTCCGATTGCGTTGGGCCGACCCAGTTTGATTTCAGGCGTGTCTTCGATTGCGATAACGCGTTCGTGTGCCGGGATTTCCTTGAGCAATGCGTTGAGCAAAGTCGTTTTGCCCGACGAAGTGCCGCCCGATAGCAATATCGTTTTGCGGGCAGCGACGGCATCGCGCAGGAAGCTAAGAGTGTCGCCATTATCGAGCTTTGCCGTCAGCAGTGCGTGCGAACCCGCATTGCTGCCTTGGGCGGGCGTCGGGTGGCTAAAACCACCTGCTGCCAGATAATCTTCGAGCGTGAGATCGTGAACGATATGCTTGCGGATAGCGAGCGCCACGTCGCCGCGCGTTGCGGGGGGCAAAACCATCTGCACGCGCGCGCCGCCTGGCAGCACGGCCGCAAGCAAGGGCGTTTCGCGGCTGACGCCTTGATGGTTGATCCGCGCGATCTGATGCGCAAGGCGTTCGAGCAATTGGGCGTCGATTGACGGCGCCTCGTGGCACTCCATTTCCGCAGCACCGATACGCTCGGTCCAGACTTCTCCCGGGCGGTTGACCAATATTTCGGTGACATCGCCCGCATCCAGCCATTGCGCAAACGGTGCCAGATAGCTGCTAAGATAGATGTTGCACGGTGCCCCCGCGACGGGGCTCATCATGTTCATTGCTGGCCGCCGTCGGTGCCCGAAAAGTCCAGATCGCGGGCCGTGAATATGCGGATGGCGGTGCCTTGCGCGACCTTCACCGTCGGCGGAATGTTGATATCGCGTTGCAGCGCGATACCAGCGACGCTTTTGGCATCATCGGCGGTGCGTACGACAACATCATTGCCGCCGCGCTGCAAGAGGCCAAGGCCCGATTGCACCACCGACAGCAAGATTGCCGAGCCGAAGCGTTTAAGGAAATGACTATCGACCTTTCCGCCGAGCCCGGCACGGCCCAACGTGTCTGTGGCTGGCGAGCCCAAAGAGATGGTAACGCCATCAGGCCGGGTCAGGCGCATCCAGACAATGAAGGCACGCGATTGCCCGGCGGTAAGGCCCGAACGATATTGGCCGATAAGGCGGCTGCCGCTGGGGATCAGCACGCGCCTGCCGTCGAAACCCATCACGTCACGGCTGACCACAGCGCGAACATAGCCTGGTAGATCCGAATTGATTGCGGTTTCAAGCACACCGGCGATGATTGCACCTTGGGGCACGGTGTAGCTGCTATTTGCGATGCGGGTGGCGCGCGCAGGTGCGTTTTCGGCGGCAGCGACGCGGTCGGCGAACTTGTCTTCGGCGCTCAGATCATTGTCTTTTACGCCCGCAAGCCCCGGCGTTAGCGGCAGCAAGGCCACGCCGCCTTTGGTCAGGTCAACTACAACACCGGGCGACTGGAAGCGGTTTGCGCCAACTGCTCTCGGCCCAACAACGCCCAATATCGGCGCGCCATTGGCGTCGACGGGCGGCGGCACGAGCGAAGGCGGGGGAAGTTCTGGCGGTCCCGGTTTCAGGACAGCCTTGGGTACTAATCCGCCTTGCGGGATGACGGTCGCAACGCTCGCAGCGGCTGGCGTGTGTGCGTTTGTCTGGTTCGCATCACCGCGACTGGTCGCCAGCGTGGTAAAGGTTAGGATGCCGAGCAAGCCGATGCCGACAAAGCCAAGCTTCATTCCGGGCGAAAGCCCTGCAGGCATAGCTACGGGCGACAATATCTGTTGGTTTGCGTTATCGAGTGCCTCAGCATCCATCGCTGCGCGCGGATCGGCACCGCCAGATTTCAAAACGCTCATGGCTTTGCCTCCATCGATTTGCAACCGAACAGCCCGCATTTCTTTTTCGCCCGCGCACGCGGGGCGTCGGCGCCCGGCGTTGGCGCGGCGTAGGCATCGTTGAAGATGATCGTCACTTCCTTGCCGTGGCGCAGAACGAATTGCGGCGCGACCTGTTCGACCACCGTATAGGGGCCACGCACCGCGAAATTGACGATGCTCTCGCCGGCGTCAGGCGTAATGCTGAATATTGCAGGCGCAGAAGCTCCGGCGGCGAAGCGGAAATAGGTGGCCTTGCCGTCGTCGAAAACCTGGTCAGGCACATTACCCTTGGCACCGTCATAGCTGTATGCGCGGTTCCATAATTCGGGCGGCGTCGCAATCAGTGGCGGCGGGGTTGCGGTGGCTGCGGCTTCCGCAGGCTTTTGCGGATAGCGAAACCGCACGGCATAGATAATCTGGCTTTGCGGCACGCGCAGCCCTGACCTCGCCACAAGCTCCAGATTATACCGGCGCTGATTGGTGATGATCGACAGGTTGGTCGTCGGCGGCGTCCCGACGGGCTTCAGGAACATGATCGTGCCTGCGCCATTGGGCGTGACCTGCCAGCCCGATGAATCGCCGATGCCCACGGTTTCGATGCGCTCGCCGGGTTCGAACTCGAGCATCATCTGGTAACCGGTGTGGCCGGTCAGGCGGACGATGGCATCGGGATTATATTCGACATAGCGGATATTGGGCGCGACTTGCGAGCCTTCGGCAAATTGCGCGGTCGCAGGAGCAGCAAGCATGACGCTTGCCAGCAAGGCGCAAAGATGTTTTCCGGTCATGCGGCGTTCCTGATGGCTTTGATCGGCGCGCGGACAGCCGTTACGCGGCCCCGCGAGATGCGCCGGTCGGTATTGAAATTGTCTTGGCGTGCGTGCGCGCTGTCGCCGTCGAAGCGTTGCGGTAGCAGGATGGCGCGCTGGTTTGCGGCGCTGATGGTCGAGGTCACCATTACCGAGCGCTCGATGGAGCCGACGAGCGACTGCATGCGTTCGTTGTAAATCACATTGGCGGGTTGCGCGCTGTCGTGATGTGTTTGCACTGTCACCGGCGCGTTATCGGAGATCCGGTTCTGGCCATAGGAAAGCGTCCAACCGCTGACTATTGTCCGCCCAATACGGAATAACTGAACCGACACAGCGACCATCACCAGCACCACGACCATAATGGTTAGCGCGGAGCGGAGCGAGAAAATGCCTTGTCCAGCCGCCACATACATCTCAGTCAATAACGGCTCCAATAGAGCCACCGCGCCTGCCGAGGTCATCATTGCCATAACCGGCACCAGCGCCATCAACACGGCCGCGCGGCCCCAGCCCAGCGTCAGTCCGCGCGTTGCGGCGAACAGGCCCAGCACAGCGAATATGGGGCCAAGCATCAGGAGCAAGCCGAGTATGATCTTTGCCACCACCAGCACGCCTGCCGACGCAAGCACCAGCAAAAGCGCGCTGAGCAGCAGCATATTGGGTCCAAGCGAATCCTTTGGGGCAACAAAGGCGGTTATTCCCGCCGCGGTCGCAGGCAAGGCCTCCGGTTGTGCGATCAAACCCGCGGGCATCGCCTGCTCAGGCCGCGCATCGAATTCGGTCCACGCGTCGGCCAAGTCGACCATGCGCCCAGACAGCATATCAACGCGCTCGGTAACACTACCTGCTTTTCCGGCAGCTGGATTGATCGCGCTGACAATTTCCTGTGGGCCGTCGGTCAGGACATCATAGACCAGCACCTGATAAGTCGCCCAATTGCTGGTCAGCGCGAGCACCGCGCCGATCATCACCATGCGCGGCATCATTTCGCCCATGCTGAGCGTGGAGCGGCCAAATATTAGACGATACCCGACGAGAGCGACATAGAGCGTCAAGGCAATCGTAAGGCCGTAGCTGAACATGCTGCCTGGGCCGAGTAAATTGGCATAGCCCGCCTGCACGTTCGACTGCATATAGCAATCGACGGTCTGAACCATCGTTTCAGCCGAGCCTGCGGCGGGGTTTATGGCGGCGCAATTTGCCATCAACGGCGCGCTCCAGCCCAAAGAACCGAGGGGCCTTCATCGGCGGCCTGCAACAATTGCGGCATCCAGTCGGCGGGCGCATCGCCATTTTCGCGGCGCAATTGGTCAAGCTTGCGCACGCTGGTTTCGCGGCCCGAAAGGACGGTGATCGCGTCTGGCATGTCGGCCATGTCGAGCCGCGCGACGACGCTGTTGCCGCCTTGCTTGATAAGCACGCAGCGCAAATGTTCGGGCAGCGAACGGACGAGGTCAAGCTCATGCTCGGTCAGACCAAAGCCATCGCAATAATCCGAGGCCTGCGCCTTGGGATTGCTCATGAACAATTGAGTAGCCGATTGCTCGATGATGGTCGCTGCAATCTTGCTTTCGATGGCGTCGCTTGCGCTGTGCGTCGCAAATCAGACCACGCCATTGCGTTTGCGGATGGTCTTCATCCAGTCCTTCAGACGGTGAACGAAGACTTCGTCGTCGAGCGCTTTCCAGCCTTCATCGATGACGATCATCGACGGC
>JANMPK010000431.1:0-5554 GCA_031369825.1 Sphingomonadales bacterium | reverse complement strand
GCAGGCAGCGGCACGAGACAATCTCCGGGTGTTTATCGAGGCGGCGAAGGGGCGCGGGCAACCGCTTGACCATGTGCTGTTCTTCGGACCACCCGGCCTTGGCAAGACCACATTGGCGCAGATTGTTGCCAAGGAAATGGGCGTCGGTTTCAGGGCTACGTCGGGTCCGGTCATCGCCAAATCGGGCGACCTCGCGGCGTTGCTTACCAATCTTGAGGACGGCGACGTCCTGTTCATTGATGAAATCCACCGGCTCAGTCCCGTGGTCGAGGAAATCTTGTACCCCGCGATGGAGGACCGGGCGCTCGATATCATGATCGGCGAAGGCCCCTCGGCGCGGTCGGTGCGGATTGATTTGCCAGCGTTTACGCTGGTCGGCGCGACCACCCGCGCCGGGTTGCTGACGACGCCCTTGCGCGACCGGTTCGGCATTCCGGTGCGGCTGAATTTCTACACCCATGCCGAGCTTGAACTCGTCGTCACCCGCGCCGCGCGGTTGCTTGACCTCGGCATTGCGCCCGACGGAGCGAACGAGATTGCCAAACGCGCGCGCGGGACGCCGCGTATTGCCGGACGCTTGCTCCGCCGCGTGCGCGACTTTGCCAATGTAGCAGGCGAACCCACCGTCACCGCCAAAATCGCCGACAGCGCGCTCAACCGGCTTGAGGTGGACGCACTTGGCCTTGATGCGATGGACCGGCGCTATCTGCACATGATCGCCGACATCTATCGCGGTGGCCCCGTTGGCGTCGAGGCGCTCGCCGCCGGCTTGTCCGAACCGCGCGATACCATCGAGGATGTGGTCGAACCCTATCTGCTCCAATTGGGCCTAATCGCCCGCACCGCACGCGGCCGCGCGCTCAACGCGCCGGGGTGGAAGCATTTGGGATTAAACCCGCCAGCGGGGTCGCAAGACGGGTTATTCGATCAGGACAAATAGCCGCTCCACCGACATACCTAACGCCCGCGCCAGTTTGAGCGCCAGCACAGTCGACGGCACAAATACGCCATTTTCGACGGTGTTGATCGTCTTACGGCTCACCCCGACCCGCTCGGCCAGTTCCGCCTGCGTCCACCCTGCCGCGACCCGCGCCTCGCGCAAGCGGTTCTCCAATCTGTCAGCCATGACCGAGTGATCGCTGCTCCAATATTCCGAAGCGAATGATCGACGCGCCGACGGCTGCCGATAGCAGCAGCCTGATGACTTCGCGGGCCGACATGGGTTCATAGAAGGTGATGGCATAAAGCGCGAAGGCCGACAGCACCGTGGCCCAAAAGCCCGCAACCATCGCCCGCCTGCGGTTGTCGATGGTGCTCTCATCATTCATCAGTGCGCGCACGGATTTACCACGAAGCAAGCCGCCGCCGACAGCCAGCAGAAACAACAACGCCGCCGCCCAGACAATCCATGCGGCAAGTTTCACCGTCTGCGGGCGGCTCGCGGGGAAATCAACACCCAAGCTGCTCGCCATCGTCGCCAGAAAGAAAATGCCCAGTACGATGGAAACCCGAGCCCGCCGCTTCGTTAGCTTTTCGGCCAATGCCATGTCATCTAAAGCCATATCATACTCCCCTTGGTCACCTTAGGGTTACATTTGTAACCTTGGGGTTACCTAGAGTCAAGCCTCTCGGGAAATTCGGATAAGGGCAGTGCGATTCCACAGTGCGACGAACCGAGTGCGCACGCGTCAAACCCCCTTCCCGCGCCAGATTTCTGCGGTTAAGCACAGTCCTGATGAGCCATCCCCAGCCCTATCACGGTCATTTTGACGGCCATGAACATCTATTCGCCGTTCGCGTCTATTTTGAAGACACCGATTTTTCGGGTGTCGTCTATCATGCGCGCTACCTGCATTTCATGGAGCGCGCGCGGTCGGACATGCTCGCTTGCGTCGGTATTGACCAGCGCGCGGTGCATGAGGCGGGCGAAGGCGCCTATGCGGTCACGCAAATCGCGCTCAAATATAAAAAGCCCGCGCATTTCGACGATGCGTTGGTCGTCACGTCCACGGTCCAGGCAGTGCGCGCCGCCAGTTGCGATATTCATCAAACAGTCAGCCGCGATGGACAATTGCTGCTTGATGCTCAGGTGACCGCTGCATTTGTCGCCCCCGATGGCCGCCCACGCCGTCAGCCCAAACATTGGGTTGCGGCGTTCCAGTCGATCATTGATAAGCAAAAATAATTAGCTCGAAGGATGCACATGGATTTTATGATTTTGGCGGCACTTCCGGAGGTAGCTTCGGGTGCCAGTTTCTCTCCGATCAAGCTGTTCATGGACGCCGACCTTGTGGTGAAGGGCGTCATTGTCGGGCTCGCCCTCGCCAGCATCTGGTCATGGACCATCATCGTCAGCTTCATCCTGAAAATGTCGAGCATCCAGTCAGGCACCGAAAAGTTCGAGCGCGATTTCTGGAAATCTGATGACATTGACGGCTTGTACGGTGCGCAGGGCAAAAGCGAACTGCCGGTCGCAAAGGTTTTTGCAGCGGGCGTATCCGAATGGCGGCGCTCAACAAATGGCGGCACGATTGACCGCGCGGGAACACGCGAACGGCTATCGACCGCAATGGACGCAAGCATTGCAGCAGAAACTGATAAGCTTGCCAACCGGTTGAACTTTTTGGCGACGACCGGTTCGGTAGCGCCCTTTGTTGGCTTGTTCGGGACGGTCTGGGGCATCATGCGCAGCTTCTCGGCGATTGCAGCCGAGCAAAATTCTTCGCTCGCCGTCGTGGCACCGGGCATTGCCGAGGCGTTGTTTGCAACCGCCATCGGTCTGTTTGCCGCCATTCCCGCCGTAATCGCCTATAACCGTTTCTCGCACCGCCTGAACCAATATGAAGCGCGCATGGGCCGCTTTGCCGACGGCTTTCACGGAACATTGAGCCGCGAACTGGAGCGGGAAGGATGAGCCACACTTCCTTTCCGTTCGTGTCGAGCCCAGTCGAGACACCCATAAGGCGCGCACGACTTCCTGGCATCTCGACGATCCTCGATGCGAACGGATTTAGAGGTTTCTGCGCATGGCCATGAACATCTCCTCCGGCGGCGGTCGCCGTTCGCGCCGGGGTTCTCGCCGTGCGCCGATGGCCGAAATCAACGTCACGCCGTTGGTCGACGTTATGTTGGTGCTGCTCATCATTTTCATGGTCACAGCGCCTTTGCTGGTATCGGGCGTGCCGGTCGAACTCCCCGAAAGCCGCGCCAATGCGCTTGACCAGAAGAAGGAACCGGTCGAGATCAGCATCGACAAGGAAGGTGCGACCTTTATCGACGGCACCGAAGTGGCGCCAAGCGAGTTGCCTGCCCGCCTTGAAGAGATTGCCGCTGCGCAAAATCCGGACGACCCCAAGCAGATCATGCTGCGCGGCGACCGTGCAATAGACTACGGCCAGATGATGCGCGTGATGGGTGAGCTGAACCGCGCCGGGCTGAACAGTGTCAGTCTGGTCACCACTGGTTCATCTGGCGAAAACTAACCAAATGGCAATGGACCAATCAGAGAAAATGGGACTGGGCGTCGCGGTTGGCGGCCATGTCGTGTTGCTGGGCGCGATGGCGTTCGGCCTGTTGATGTCCACCGACCGATTGAAAAAACCCGAGCCGATTGCGGTGTCTTTGGTCGGTGAGATTGCCGAGATTTCGACCGCGCCCGATGCTATCCAAGAAGAATCTGCGCCACCTGCCGCTGCCGAGGCCGAACCCGCCGAGCCGCCGCCTTCGCCAGCTATGCAAATCGAAAGACCGGTCGAAAAACCGCAAGTAAAACCGGTCGAGAAGCCTGTAAAGCGCGAAGTCCTGACATCCGCTAAAACGGCAGTCAAAAAAGTGTCAGTGAAGCAAGCTCCCGCTAAAAAAGTGGCTGCCGCGACCAAGAGTGGCAGAGGCACAACCCCCGCCAGACCGGGGGGCCTGAGCAAGAGCTTTGAAGATTCCATCAACAATGTGGGCAAGGCTCCCGGCGCTGGCAAAGCAGTTGGCACGCCAGCCGCTAAAAGCGGTGCCGAAGTGAAGCGTTCGGTAACCGCTTTGCTTGGTCCACAAATTCAAAGACGGGTAGAATCGTGCACACCAACCGGCATCGAGCTAGATAGGATCATTACGACGGTGACCCTGAGTTTGGACCAGTCTGGCAAGCTGTTAAGCGTAAGTTACGGCGGGCAGACGGGGGTTAATGACAGCAACCGACCTCAAGCCGACCCGCTCAAGCAATGTATATTGCAGTCAGTTAGGGCTGCATCTCCATATCGAGGACTTGATGCCGAGTACCATGACGTTTGGAAGTCACATTCTATGCGCATTAAGGCTAGAGGATAAAGGAAAAGAGCCATGAAGCCACAAACCCTCGCCCGGAAATTCATAGCCTTACTGGCTATGCTGCTCATGCCGCTGGCCGCGCAGGCACAAACACCGCCTGCCGATGACGAACCCGAACTGGTCGAGTTTGACACCGCCAAAACGCGCTCGATTGCCGTGCCCGCGCTTGTTGCGCCGACACCAACCGATACCGCTGCGGGTAACAGCGCCGTCCTTGGTCGCCAGATTGCGGAAGTCATCTCCTCCGACCTACGCGCTTCGGGCGTGTTTGAAACCAGCGGCCCTAACGGCTTGCGCGCGATTACGCTTGCCGAAGTCACCGCGCCACAATTCGATTATTGGCGGGGCCGCAATGTCGAGCAACTCGTCGAAGGTTTTGTCCGCGTTGGCGGCGACGGCAATCTGACTGTTGGTTGCTATCTTTACGATGTCGGCAACGGCAACGAAGTGACGCGCCTTGGTTTCAATGTGCCACCCAAAGACTGGCGGCGTGCCGCGCATAAATGTGCCGACGCGATCTATTCCAAACTGACCGGCGAAGCGCCGTTCTTTGACAGCCGCATCGCTTACATTGCCGAGACCGGTCCCAAGGGCAAACGCGTCAAAAGGCTAGCGATCATGGATTCCGATGGTGCCAATCACCGCTTTTTAACGTTTGGCCAATCGACCGCCCTCACCCCGCGTTTTTCTCCCAATTACAAGTCGATCCTGTATTTGTCGTACGTCGACGCCAATCCGCGGATCTATGTTTATGATATGGATACCGGGCGGCAGCGGTTGATTACGCAATCTAAAAACCCGACCTTCGCGCCGCGCTGGTCGCCCGATGGCCAAACGATCCTCTATTCAATGGCGGTTGCTGGTAATACCGATGTCTACAAAATATCGGCCAGTGGCGGTGGCAACCCCGTAAAGCTGACCAGTTCACCGGGCATTGATGTCGGCGGCAGTTTCTCGCCCGATGGTCGCCAGATCGTGTTTGAAAGCGACCGTGGCGGTAACCAGCAAATATATGTGATGAACGCGGACGGTGGAAACCAACGCCGGATCAGTTTCGGACAGGGCCGCTACGCTACACCCGAATGGAGCCCGCGCGCCGACTTGATTGCTTACACGCGAATTGCCGGTGACTTCCGCGTTGGCACGATGCGCCCCGATGGCTCGGGCGAACGGCTGCTGACCGACAGCTGGCAGGACGAAGCCCCAACCTGGGCACCAAATGGCCGCGTAATCC
>JANMPK010000399.1:0-2419 GCA_031369825.1 Sphingomonadales bacterium | reverse complement strand
GCCGCACCCGCGCGCCGGTTGCGAGCAGTGCCTGCACCACATGGCGCCCGACAAACCCGCCGCCGCCAAAAACCGTAACCAATTTGCCTTGCATCATGCGCTCCATGAAATGATCGCCGCCGCTTTGCACCAGCGAGGCAGGCCTTTCAAGCGCCGATATAGTGGCTAAATGCTGCCGCAGTCGCTAGGCGCGCGTTCTCCTGCAAAGCGTGCGTCGATCCAGCTAAGCGTTACATCTGCGCTGTCGGCGGCACTGCTAGGATGGCCACCAGCGCTAATGATCGGCACATAGCGCAGCCTTGCACCGTTGCGGCACAATTTACGGACAAATTGCTTGGTGACATCCGGCGCCACGATCACGTCGGCCTCATTCTGCGCAATCAGGAACGGCACGCCGTAATCGCGCGGCGAAGGGCTGTTGTCGCGGGCGATGTCCTTCCACGGGCTAATCCGGCCCAGATCGACATTCTTCAACCGCGCTCGCAATATGGCAACGCCAACCATCGTCCCGATGCGCGGCTTTGCGCCCAACGTCACGCAATTGTTACGCGCCAACCGGTCGATCAAATCTCCGGTCGATTTGCTGCCCAATGTTCTGAGTGTAACGCCAAAATGCTGTGACCAGCTGTGGGCGGTAAACGCGGTCATAAAGGCGCGGATCGAAGGGTCGGTACCGCCGGTCAGATTGTCGATCAGGTCGGTCGGTGGCGCAGCGGCTGCAACGCCCATCAAGGTCAGGTCGGGTGCATATTGCTTTGCTAGCTGCCCTGTCCAGAGCGAGGCATGTCCACCCTGCGATTCGCCCCAAACAGCAAATTGGCTACTCGCGCCTGCTTCGGGGATCGCCCGCGATGCCCGCACTGCATCAAGCACCGAGCGTGCAGCACTGCCGCCGATAAGATAAGGGTGCGGCTGTGGCGTACCGAGCCCGGCATAATCGGTCGCCACCACCACATAACCGCGTGCTATCGCTGCATTCAGACCGGGTGTTGCCTCGAAAAAGGTCGAAGATGTAGACGGCGTGCATTTGTCGGCAACGCCCCATGTCCCGTGCGCCCACGCCAATACTGGTCGGCCCATACGTGACGGCATGCCATCGGGCGAGACCACGACACCAGTTACTTCTTCCATCTGGCCGCGATCATTGGTCGAGGTATAACGGATTTTCCACGCCTGCATGCCGGAAGGCGCATTGCGCATCGGAGTTGATGATAACAACATGCCCGGTGATTGGGCGTAAACGGGGGCGGTTGCGATCATCGACGCAATTAGCAGCGCCAGACAAAGCAGCATAGCGCGCCAATATGCCTCAATTATGCTCACTTTCGCACGAAGCGGCTGGCCGCTCCACTCGCCGACGTGATAACCAACATCCCCTCGGATGTGACCTGCAACGATGCGGCGGTTTCCAGAAATGACCGGTATTGCTGTTCCTGCGTCATCAACGCCAGCGGGCAGACCATGCGGGTGCCGATCATCGGTGGATAAACTTTGATTGTTTCGTCGGTGATTTGATAGTTAGCGGAATAGCCATTGCAGCCAGACTTGCCGCCGATCTTGCCGTCGCTCCCCAGCATCAATGTCACTTCGCTGCGGTCGATCATACCGCTGCCGCCAATGTCTTCGGCGCGCCACCAGACATCGCGGACCTCGGCGACGGACATAGCGGCTGCCATGCTTTTCATTTCTTGAACTTCAACCCGCTTTGATTTGCGGTTATAAAGACAGAGCATACTCGCCTTCGCGCCGTTCATGTGCGCTTGCGTCCAAGTTCCCTCGACCATGCGCGCGTCGATTAACACCCGGTCGGAAAAGCGCACCGCAGGACCGACGGTCGCATCTTTCAAGCCAGCCGCTTTGACGCAAGCTGCTTTCGATGCCTTGTCGAGCTTCGCATAGCTTTCGGGTGTCGCTGCAATGGCAGGAGCGACGAAAGAAAAAGCGGCAAGGGCGGCTAGCCATTGGAGTTTCCCCATCGTCAAAATCCCGACCGGACGCACAAAACGTCGGCGAGATAGACCCGACCGTTGACGCTTTCCTGCGATTCGCTCGTCGAACCATTCCACCCGGCGCCACGGCAGAAGTTATCGGCGGTCTTGGCGGCACAATTTGCGGTCGAATTGCCGTTCGGGCAGGACAATATCCGCATATTATACTGGCCGGGTGCAGGGAAGAATTCGGCACCCATGCCGCGCAGCGATGGCCCGGCGGGCGGTGTCGGCGCGACCGGTGGCTGTATCTGCGGCCCTCCTAATGGTCGCATCGACTGCACATTGTCGAAAAATCCGGTGCGGCCGCGCAGATCGGGCTCATCAGCGGCAACCGTTGCGCAACGACCACGATAGCGTGTGCGCGAACAAATCTCCCACGTCCCCCTCTTCACGCGAACCGAACGCACTGGCCAGTTGAGGCCAAGATC
>JANMPK010000376.1:0-15735 GCA_031369825.1 Sphingomonadales bacterium | reverse complement strand
ACCATCGAAATCCGCGATGAAAACCGCAAGCCGCTTGCCGACAAGACGATTGGCAAAGTGTGGTGCACGGGTCCGTCGCTGATGAAGGAATATTTCCGCGACAAGGAATCGACCGATGCCTGTCTGGTGGGTGGCTGGCTCGATACCGGCGACATGGGCTATATGTCGAACGGCTATATCTTCATCGTCGGTCGCGCCAAGGATATGATTATTATAAATGGTAAAAACCATTGGCCGCAAGACATTGAATGGGCAGTAGAACAGTTACCGGGATTCAAGGCTGGTGACATCGCGGCATTTTCAGTTACGACCCCGGGCGGCGAGGAAACACCCGCAGTGCTCGTCCAGTGCCGGACAACCGACGATGTCGAGCGTGCCAAGTTGCGCGAGCAAATCCGCGATAAAGTTCGGTCTGTTACCGGTATGAACTGCGTCGTAGAGCTTGTTCCGCCGCGCACATTGCCGCGCACCAGTTCTGGCAAAATGAGCCGGGCGAAGGCGCGTAACCTGTATTTGTCGGGTGAAATTCAACCTTATGCAATCGCTGCTTAAAATCGATTGCGCAGAATAATCGGGTTAATATCCAGTAAAGTTTGAACTGTATTGATTTAATACAGAAATTTTATACCATCTGACTATATAAATCGTTACTTGATTACCTTTGGGTAAGGTTACCACGCTAGTTATGCACGGTGATCAAAAAAGACGCATCTTTAGAGTTGCCGACCGAGCTGTCTTTCAAAGCATTGCTTGGACTGGCTGAACCTGTCGGTATCGACGGCGATATCGTGCGCAACATCCAGGCGCGGTCGATGCGCAACCGTACCACATTGCGGGTAGCGCTCAATCTGGTTTTCGCTGTTGTGGCGGTCTCTTTGTATCGCAACATTGCACCGGTTTGGGCATCCATTACCTGGGTAGCAGCATTTAGCGGCTTTCATGTCTACTCGTTCCATAAATTTGGCGCGGTTTGGGGTTGGGGCCGACAGCAACTGGCGAAGTCAGAGTTTCGGGAAATTGACTATCATTCGGCGATGACGGGTGCTGTGTGGGGCTCGTCATTTTACCTGCTTGGCAGCAATGGCGGCCTGATGGAAATGATTGGCTTGTGGTCGATTATGCTGGCGTTGATGGTTTACGCATCATTGCTGTTGCCCACTGCACCTATGGCAGCCACAATTTTTATTGGAATCACCAGCCTGTGCGCAGCTACCGGGTTCATTTATCAGGGTGCATATTATCTTGCGATTGCGGCTACAGGCATTGGCACTTTGCTTGTTACAGCCTGTTTAAGGTCGGCGCGGGCACAGATATTGTTCGAAGTAGCGAGCACGATTTTACAGGAAAAATCCGAAACCGTTAGCTTGCTGCTCCGTGAGTTTGAAGACAGCGGTGCTGATTGGCTGTGGCAAACCGATACGTCGCGCTGCGCCACCCATGTCAGTCCGCGCTTTGCCTATGCTCTGGGTGAAGAGGCGCGCATAATCGAGGGTCAGCCGCTACTCAAGTTGATTGCAGGCGATGCTTGGGAAAAGGGGCAATATCCAGCCGCTCTGCACGACCTTGCCGAAAGGCTGAAACGACGTGAATCATTCAGCAACCTGATTGTGCCGGTTACGATCAAAAGCATCACCCGGTGGTGGGAGCTTTCAGCCTCTCCGCGAAACGGCGAAGACGGCACTTTTTTGGGTTTCCGCGGGGTTGGTTCCGATGTCACGGAACAGCGCGAGTCTGCTGACAAGATTTCTCATTTGGCGCGATTTGATACACTCACCGGCCTGCCGAACCGTTTGCAACTGAACGAGACATTGGGTGAGGCGTTGACCGATGCCGACAAATGGCGCCGTCGTTGTGGATTCCTGATGATCGATCTTGACCGGTTCAAGGCGGTGAACGATACTTTGGGTCATCCTGTCGGCGACCGTTTGTTAGCTCAGGTGGCCCGGCGGTTGCAGCTTATCATGTCGGATAACGAGCTGTGCGGTCGGTTGGGTGGCGATGAATTTGCGGTCGTCATCAAGGATGCCACCGACAGCAAATATATCATGACCCTGTCACGTCGTATCATCGAAAGCCTGTCCCGGCCCTATGAGGTTGACCAAAATACCCTGTTCATCGGGGCGAGTATCGGCAGTGCGCTTGGTCCGGCTGATGGCCGCACTGTTGAGTTGTTGATGCGCAGCGCCGACTTGGCGCTTTACCGGTCAAAGGATCAAGGCGGCAACACACACCATAGCTACCAGCACAAACTGCACGCCAATGCAGAAGAAAAGCGGCTGATGGAATTCGAGCTGCGTAATGCGCTTGAACGTAACCAACTACACGTTGAGTATCAGCCGGTAGTCAACAGCGACAGTGAGCATATGCTTGTCGGTTTCGAAGCATTGCTGCGTTGGAACAACCCAAAATTTGGCAATGTGTCTCCCGCCAAATTCATTCCTGTCGCCGAAGATGCCCGGTTGATTGTGCCGATTGGTGACTTCATTTTGCGTCAGGCGTGTAAGGACGCGATGAAATGGCCGGAGTCAACACGGGTCGCGGTTAACATTTCGGTCGATCAACTAACCTCGACGTCATTTGTTGAAACCGTCATCTCGTCACTCCATGATAGCGGTTTGCCTGCATGGCGGCTTGAACTGGAAGTTACCGAAAGCATTTTCCTGCGTGATGGTGGACTAGCAGTTCAGGTGCTCGACCGTTTGCGCGGGCTTGGCATTAAACTATCGCTTGATGACTTTGGCACCGGATATTCGTCGCTCGGCTATTTGCGCAATGTGCGTTTTGATACGATCAAGATCGACCGCAGCTTTGTTCAGGGTGCTGCGAAAAACAAGGCCGAAAGCCTTGCCATCATCCGCGCTGTGGTTGCGCTGGCGGACAGTTTGAATATCGCAACGACAGCCGAAGGTGTGGAAACCGAGAGCGAGTTGGCGATGATCCAGCAGCTCGGCTGTCACAAAATCCAGGGCTATTATTTTGGCCGTCCGATGGTATTTGCTGATAGCTTAGAGTTGTTCAACCGCCAGCAGCGCAGCGTCGCCTGACCGCAAAAATTATAGGATATCGTAAACCGTTTCCTGCGGACGGCATAAACGCACACCTTTTTCGGTTTCGACAAATGGGCGCTCGACGAGGATAGGGTGTTCAACCATCGCGTCCAATATGACATCATCTGTCGCGTCGTCGATCAGGCCCAACTCCTCGGCAGGTGATCCGCGCGTGCGCAATGCCTCACGCGGAGTCAGATCAGCGCCGACAAACAGCTGCTCTAACTTGGCACGGAAAAACGGCGTCTTGCGATATTCGATAATGGTCAATGCAATGTCAGGCGCTTGCTGCAGAATCGCCAGCGTTTTGCGCGACGTGCCGCAATCAGGGTTATGCCAGATGGTTGCTTTCATGCGGTGCGCTCCGTTTTAAATCTCACAACTCCATAACAAAGATGCAACAGTTGCAAAATTGTTTTCCCGAAAGTCATATTTGCAATTGCATTTGCGAATTGATCGCAATAACGACACTTCACAACATGCGAACCATTCGCAAGTATCGTTTTTGTCTCGGAGAACCCAAAATGCGCCTTACCGCCACGTCACTGTCCGTTCTTGGCATTGCTCTATTTTTCGCTGGGCCTGCCAGAGCAGAAATGGCCGACGCCTATGATGAGGCCAGCGGCGATGATCAGCGCACGATTATCGTGACAGGCACAAGTGATGGCTATGTCGCCTCAAATTCTATAACTGCAACCAAGACCGATACACCGTTGCTTGACGTGCCGCAAACGATCAACGTGGTCACCCGCGAACAGCTTGACGATCAATCGCACCACAGCCTTGCCGACGTATTGCGTTATGTTCCGGGCACAACGGTTGGCCAAGGCGAGGGCAACCGCGACCAGATTACCTTGCGCGGACAGAATACCACATCGGACTTTTTCGTCGACGGCGTGCGTGATGATGTCCAATATTATCGCGGACTGTATAATATCGACCGCGTTGAAATTCTCAAAGGCCCCTATGCACTGATCTTCGGTCGCGGCGGCGGTGGCGGTATCATCAACCGGGTGCAGAAATCGCCGGTTGCGGACAAAGTGTTCTATGCCGGTCAGACTAGCGTTAACAGCTTTGGCGCGTATGACGTGTCGGTTGACCTCAATGCGCCGCTTAGCGAAGCCGCGGCGGTCCGGTTGAATGCGGTTTACGAAAACCTCGACAGCCACCGCGATTTTGTCGGTGGAGAGCGTTATGCGTGGAACCCCTATGTCGCGGTCGCGCTCAGCCCAGATTGGAAGCTTGGGCTATCTTATGAATATGTGAACGACGACCGGGTCACTGACCGCGGTGTGCCGTCGCTCGCCGGTGCGCCGATCAAGGGTTACCGTGACCAGTTCTTTGGCGTTCCGGGCGTTAATCGCACCAAGCTGGAGGCGCATATTGCCAAGCTGCGGCTGGACGGCAATCTCACCGATAATCTCGCATTCACCGGTACCATGCTCTACGGCGATTACGACAAAATCTACATCAACGTTTTTGCAAATGGTGCGGCCACCGCGCAAAATGGCACGGTCGCACTGTCGAGCTATAGCGATCCGACTAAGCGCGAAAACTTCATTGCGCAGGGCAATTTGATCTGGGACGTGGCGACAGGATCGCTGGGTCACAAAATCCTTCTCGGTGTCGAATATGGCGACCAGAAATCTGCTAACCGCCGGATCAATGGAACACTCTCCAGCTCAATCTTTAATCTGGCGACACGGGTATTTCCAACAGTCAACTTCAACATACCCAATCGTAATACCGTCTCGGACGTGGAGTTTTTCTCGGCCTATGTGCAGGACCAGATCAGCATCGGCGAGCAATTCGATATCGTTGCCGGGCTGCGTTATGATAGCTTTGATATTCAAGGCATCGACCTTTTCCCCGCTATCGACCGGCCGTTCGCGCGCAAGGATGACAAAGTCAGCCCGCGCATCGGTTTGATCTTCAAGCCGCAGGAAAATGTTTCGATCTATTCGAGCTACAGCCAATCATTTCTGCCGCGGTCGGGTGACCAGTTTTTGACATTGTCGACAACGCAGGAAAATCTGGCACCGGAAAAGTTCACCAATTACGAGCTGGGCGCGAAATGGGATATCCGTCCTGACTTGAATGTAACGCTGGCGCTGTTTCAACTCGAACGCACCAATGCCACGACGCCGAACCCGGCCAATCCGCTGACCACGATCAACATCGGCAAGACCCGCACCAAAGGCGTCGAGCTATCGGTCGCGGGGCGGATTACGCCCGAGTGGCAGGTGCATGGCGGCTATAGCTATCAGGACGCGGCACTCGCTGGAAACGACTTTGTCCGCCTAGGCCAAGTACCCAAACATCAGGCGAGCCTGTGGAATCGGTATGATTTCACCAGTGCGTTTGGGGCAGGCATCGGTATCATCCACCAATCAAGCCAGTTCGCCGCGATCCGCACATCGGCGACCACGACCCGGCTGCCGTCATTCACGCGCGTTGACGCAGCACTTTATTATGACATTAGTGAAGCGGTGCAATTGCAGGTCAATGTCGAAAATCTATTCGATACGGACTATTTCTCCGACGCGCATAACAACAACAACATCTCGACCGGCGCACCGATCAACGGTCGGTTTACTGTTCGCGCGAAGTTCTAAATCTGGTTTGCCAAGGCCGCCATATGCGCCTTGGCATTCTCGACATAATGCGCGACGCCGATGCGCATTCCCATGACTGCGGCTTCGTCGAGATCGCGGACGTAGCGGGCAGGGGAACCCGCCCATAATTGTCGGGTTTCCACGCGCTTGCCTTGGGTCAACATCGCGCCAGCTGCGAGCATCGCGTCACCCTCGATCACCGCGCCGTTCATCACAGTCGCCGACAGCCCGACAAAGGCGCGATCATGTAAGACGCAGCCATGCAGCATTACATTATGCCCGACCAGAGCATCGTCGCCGATAATCGTCGGATAGCCGTCTGGCACCCCCGGCATCGGCCCGTCGCAGTGGACGACGCTGCCGTCCTGAATGTTGCTGCGCGCACCGATTACAATACGGTTGACCTCGGCGCGGATCACGCAATTATACCAGATGCTCGCCCCCGGCCCGATGGTAACGTCGCCGATTATGCGGCAGCCGGGGGCAACAAAGGCGCTATCGTCGATCTGCGGGCTTTTGCCGCCTATAGTGATGATGCTGACATCAGGACGCTGTATCATTAGAGTGTCTTCCAAAACGAAAGATGTGGCAAAACTGACGCATAGTCATCGGTCCAGTGGCGTGTTTCACCGGGCGGATCGAGCTTGATCCATTGACTGGCATCATAATAGCGACCCCTTTTATCTGCGACTTTACCGGTCAGCAGAGCAAGCTTAGCTGGATCGGCGCTCAAAGCGATCCACTGCGACGCACGCGATCCCTTTGCAGCTAAGTTCTCTGTAGGGCTGTCGTGGCGCAGTGCTGCATTCCATCTGCCGGCTTTTACCTCGGCTGCGATTACAGGATTTAGGTCGATATAGCGGTTGGAGATATGGACAAGCAACAGGCCATCGGGTTTTAATGCCCGGCGATAGACGGCAAATGCCTCTTTTGTGAGCAGATGCAGAGGAATGGAATCAGAAGAAAAGGCATCAAGAGCCAATATGTCGAACGTGCCATTTGGAACATCGGCAAGCGTCAACCGGGCATCGCCCAAAGTAATCGCCACATCTGGCGCGCAGCGTTTCAAGAACGAGAAGATATTTCGGTCACGTGCGATTTCGACCATCAACGGATCAATCTCGAAGAACTGCCAAGTCTGGCCGGGTTTGCGATAACAAGCGAGCGTTCCGGTGCCGAGGCCAACCACACCGATACTGGCACGCGGCCCGTATAGCTCTGACGCTTTAACCATCGCAATGCCAACCCCTGAGGTTGAAGGATAATAGCTGACTGGTTTGGTCGGCTCGTCCATCAATTGCATGCCGTGCATCGTGGTACCGTGGCTCAGCGAGCGCACCCGTCCGTTTTCTGACGAGTTGACAGTATATGTGCCGAAATAACTCCGCATGCGGACGCCGTCCAACGTTTGCTGGACATTATGCCAGCCACCATTTGCCAGCATCAAAGCGGCGATCACCAATGCGAATGCGACCCGTTGTCCGACCACGATCACGCCTAGCCCCATAATAATCGTCAGCAAAATGATCTTCGAAGGCGTAATATTGAAGTCCATTTCGATCCCGGCATAAAGGCCAATTGCCAGCGCTGATATACCGAGCACGAGCATAAACGCCCGCGTGCCCTTGGCACCAAATATCTCTTCCTCGCCAAATGCAAAAAAGCGGACTTGTGGCAATAAAGCCGCAGCCATCAGGATCAAAACCGGATGCTCCCACGTCCAATCGAAAATCAAAGGTGCAATGATGGCACAGAAAAATCCGCCAATCACACCGCCCAGCGACATCATCAGGTAAAAGCCCGTCAGCTGCGACGGGTCGGGACGGGTGCGATACATTTCATTGTGCAGCGCGACAGCGACCACGAACAACATGCTCAAACTCGCGGCAAGGCCATTGATTGCGACCTTACCCCAAACCATGAAAACCAATCCGCCTGTGCTTAGCAGCACCACAGGCGCAAGCCTGCTGATCCAAAAGGCTGGCCGCTGGTTATCGGCAAATGCAATGCTGAAACTCAAAAGATAGATCCCGAGCGGAATAACCCATAATAACGGCATCGCCATCAGGTCGGTGGTCAGATGCGACGTGGTCGACAGCATCAGTCCCGACGGAACGGCAGCGAGAATGATCCAGTATAGGCGGCGTTTCCAGCCGATATTGCTAGCCGTGCTTTCGACTGCGAGCGCGGGCGTCGTGTCTCCCCGGCTTTGCCAAAGCAACCGCGCGCAAAGCACGACAACCAACACCAGCAACGCATAGATGCCGGTCCATAACCAGTTTTGTTCGATCATCGGCATGAATGGTTCGACCAGCAATGGGTAAGCGATCAGCCCTGCGAAACTGCCAATATTCGAAGCGGCATATAGTGCATAAGGGTCGCCTTGATTGCCGGTGAGTACGTACCATCGCTGCATCAAGGGTGCTTGCGCTGCGACAGCAAAAAATAGCGGCCCGATCGACGCAACGAGCAACCACGGCACCCAGAATATTGGCGAGCCATTTGCGGGCGGATTGAATCCGGCAAGCCCGATAGGCAACCACAAGGCAGCGATCAACAGCACTGTGATATGGATCATAGCCTGTCGACGCGGCGTCTCGCGCGACAGGCGGTGCGCATAGGCATAGCCGCACAACAACAACGCCTGATAAACCAGCATCGCGCTGTTCCAAACCGACGGCGCGCCGCCCAATCGCGGCAATGCCATCCGTGCAACCATCGGCTGGACGAGGAAGAGGAGGAAGCTACCGGTCAATATCGTGGCGAGAAACAGATAATGGCTGCCGCCACGTTTGACGCTTTCCACGCGCGCTAGCCTTGTAATAACCGCGCGGCGTGCGCGGCATGATAGGTTAGCACGCCAGAACAGCCTGCGCGTTTGAATGCCATCAGCGTTTCAAGCACCAAAGCGTCGCGTTCGCCGGCACCCGCCGCGACTGCCGCCTCGATCATCGCATATTCGCCCGACACCTGATATGCGAAGACTGGCACGTCGAAGGCATCTTTCACACGGGCGATGATGTCGAGATAGGGCAGGCCGGGCTTGACCATTACACTATCGGCACCCTCGGCGATGTCCATTTCAACCTCGCGCAGCGCTTCTTGCGCATTTGCAGGGTCCATTTGATAGCTTTTCTTGTCGCCCTTCAGTAACCCGCGCGAGCCGACTGCGTCGCGGAACGGCCCGTAAAAGGCGCTGGCATATTTGGCGGCGTAAGACATGATCTGGACATTCTGGTGCCCGTTCATTTCGAGCGCGCGTCGGATCATGCCGATGCGACCGTCCATCATGTCGCTGGGCGCGATGATGTCCGCGCCAGCTGCGGCCTGATTCACCGCCTGATCGACTAAAACAGCTACGGTTTCGTCGTTCAACACATAACCTGCGTCATCGACAAGCCCGTCCTGCCCATGCGCGGTATAGGGGTCGAGCGCGACATCGGTTAGCACACCTATTCGGTCGCCGTGCGCGGCCTTGATCGCTCGGATCGCCTGGCACATCAGATTGTCGGGGTTCAGCGCCTCCGCGCCGTCGTCGCTGCGCCGGTCGGCAGGGGTGTTGGGGAAAAGTGCGATGCACGGAATACTAAGCGATATCGCCTCGCCAGCACGATCAACGATTCCATCGACCGACCAGCGCGATATTCCGGGTAGAGTGCTGATCGGTTCCTCGACGCCTTGACCGCTGGTGACGAACAATGGCCAGATGAGGTCGGCAGGAGTCAGGTTGTTTTCGCGTACCATGTTGCGGCTCCACGCGGTTGCGCGGGTGCGGCGAAGACGGGTGTTGGGGTAGCTGGGTGTTAGGCTCATGCGTTGGGCTTAGCCGACAGCCAAGCCATGCTCAATGCCCTTATGCGGCCTTGGGGATGCGCGACGCAAAGGTCGCGTGAGTGATGGCAATCCTTAATCCATTCGGACTGTTGGTAATGTCAACTTTGGCATCGAGCTGTTGGGCCAGCGCGTCGACAATTGTCGTGCCAAGCCCGCCGACGGTTGACGCAGTCGTGTCGCTTTTGCCGACGCCATTGTCAGATACTGTCAGGTTCCAGTTGGTTCCCGATATTTCGTAACCGACAATAATCACGGCATCTTTTTTGCCACCTGGGTACGCATATTTAAGGGCGTTGATGACCAGTTCGGTGACGATAAGACCGACGCTGACGGCATGGGCAGACGATATCATGCCGGTGTCGCAAATCACTTTCACCTTAACCGGCTGGCTCTCGCTGACCATCGAGGTGGCAAGGCCCTCGCACAGTTTTTCAAGATACCCGCAAACTTCGACCTGTTCGACACCATCGGTCATATGCAGATATTGCTGCACCGTCTCCACCGACATCACCCTTTTATGTGCGTCTTCGAGATGGAAGCGGGTTTCTTGCGACGATACCGCCTGCGCCTTGATCAACAATATGCTGGCGATGATTTGCAGGCTGTTGGCGACGCGGTGGCGCATTTCTTCGAGCAGCATGTCATTGTGGCGGAGCAATTCTTCGGCGCGCTCAAGCAACGCAGCTTTTTCCTGCTCAATGGCGCGCCTCTCGGTAATGTCACGAAATGCCAGCAAGATCGCCATTGTCCCGGCGTTGTCGTACATGACCTTGCGCGCGTTGAGCAGCATGATCTTTTGACCGATATCGGCAAAATCATGATCGACTTCGAAGTTATCCATTGCGGTTTTTTCAGGCAGGATTGTTTCCAGCAGCAGCTTGAGCGCCGGGATGTCCCACTGGCCGTTGCCGAGAGCATAGAGCAACGTGCCTACCGTTTCTGCGGGATTGACCTTGAAAATCTCGTAAAAGCAGCGACTCGCTTCAAGCACGCGCAAATCGGCGTCGAGCACCAAAAAAGGCTCGGGGATTGAATCGACGATGGCGTGTGCCAACCGGTTCGCATCGTCCAGACTGCGCGCAACAAGGATAATCGACCCAAGAGTCATTAGGCAAATGTCTGACAATGAAGACTACACGACATTAACCCGGTGCGCCCTTTAGCGAGAGCAATATTGTCTCTCAGTCACACGGCGACAGCATAAGTGGTCGAATGATTTTGCAAATCTATCACTATGTAACCGATTCGCCTAACCGCGATTTCGGCGTGGCGTTCAACTCGTGCGTCTGCCGCCGTCCATCCGCTGGGTTAGCCGGTCGATCTCGCGGACCGGTTCTTTGCTTTTGCTTGTCGAAGCTTTCATCGGGGTCAATGCGGCACCGGCCTTGACCGATTTCAGACCATTCAATTTGCGCCGGAACTGCGCCAGATCATTGCCCGACAATTGCGCGCGCTGCGTGAATTTGACCGACATCGGGTTGACCGCGTGGCCGCCGCGATACAACTCGTAATGCAGATGCGGGCCAGTCGAAAGACCAGTCGAGCCGACATAGCCGATAATCTGCCCGCGCCGAACGCGGCTGCCCGAGGACACCGCAAATCGGCTCATATGACCATAGCCGGTGGCAAGCCCGCCGCCGTGGTTCAACTGGACGAAATTGCCGTAACCGCCTTTGCGACCGACGTAAGCAACAACGCCGTCGGTCACTGCGTAAATCGGAGTGCCATAACCTGCCTTGAAATCGAGACCGCTGTACATCCGCCGGTAGCCCAGAATCGTATGACGACGCGAACCAAAGCCTGATGTCACCGCGCCGTTCACCGGACGGCTGAGTGCGCCTTTGGATTCACCAACGCCCGAAGCTTCGAACCACTGCGTGTTGTCGCCCATCGACCATTTTAGCATCTGGATTGCTGATTTGCCGTCGCGGTCGACCCCTGCATAGAGCAAATTGCCAACCTTGACCTCACCGGTTTCTGCGCGGGCATAGTCGATGATGATATCGAATTCGTCGGTTGGGCGGATCGACCCAAGATTGGTGCGTCCGGCGATGACCTTCAAATAGGCCTGGATAGCGTCAGCGGGAGCACCTGCTGCGCGAGCAGAGCGGTAAATCCCTTGGCTGCCGACTGTGCCGCGTATCCGCAACGGCGTGTCATCGACCGCAATCGGCTTGCGGCTCAGACGCAGTGCGCCGCCTTCACGGTTGACCGCTAGATTGAGGTCAAAACGCGCGCGGAAGGCTATCGATTCGAGTGGTCGTGCAGAATTTTTCGATATGCGCTGGCCGAGCACAATGTCGATCGGTGTGCCAGCTTCGATCTCGCCAAGCGATGTCGCGCCCGAGACCAAAGACGTCACTTGTTCTGCCTCACCGCCGCCAACGCCTGCGCGTTGCAGTACTCGGGTAAAGCTGTCGCCGCGTCCCAGGCTGGCGGTGAGTTCGATGCGTGGTCGTTCGGGGCTTCCGGTGAGTGCCACCACTGCATCGGTCGCCGCCATCCGCTTGCCGCTATCGCTGCCAAATGCGATTGGCATGATCATCTGCGCACGGGCTTCTTCAAATTCTGTTTCGGTCTGCACCGGCGGTTGTGCGCCGTATACGGGGCCAAAATCGGGAAGCAACGCGAGCGCAAAGATACTCATTAATGTCAGGCTACCGAGGCCGCGGAACCAGCGCGATGAACCAATATCTTCGCCAAGGTCGGGAACCAGATCCATTTCGCTAAGCCTGTCGCGCCAGGTGCGTTCGGGCGTTTGGCGCATGGGTGCGATCATCGCGTCTGCCAACGCAACATTGCCCCCAACTCCTGCAGTGGCAAAGCCCATATCCTTGCCTTCAAACACTTGCGACCCCTGTCTTCATCCGACCAGATGGTTCATTATCTGTCCGCCTCACTGTGACGGCATATGGTTAATGTCAATTTAAGACGCGAAGCCAATGTCGTTACCTGCGGCAAGATGTGTAAATTCGCAGACCAGCGCAAGGGGCCTATAACTTAGGTGGGATGTGCCAAATTTAATCGCTTCATTAAAAGTTCCACAATGCTATGGTTTGTGCCGGATAGGAGAGGCCTATGGGGCAGGAACGCATCGAATTTTTCTATGATTTGTCTAGTCCCTGGACCTATTTGGCGTTTACCAATCTATTCGGGGTGATGGAACGCACCGGATATTGCGCACGGTTGCGGCCGGTTCTGGTTGGCGGTGTGTTTAATGCAGTCAATCAGTCGGTTTATGCTGCGCGGGAGGCAACCGATAACCGCAAGCTCAAACATAGCTGGCGGGTTTTGAAAGACTGGGCGGCGCTGGCAGGGGTCGAGATGAACTTTCCGAGCGAATTTCACCCGGCAAAAAGTGTCAATGCAATGCGGATGGCGTGCACCCTAGCTGATGATATGCCTGCGTTGACCGAATTTACGCGCGCGGCGTTCGAGAGTTATTTCGGGCGGCAAGAGAACCTGGATGATTTTGATATATTGGTGGCGGTAGCAGACGGCGTCGGTTTGGATGGCGAAGATATGCGCGCGAAGTCGCAGACCGACGCAGTGAAGGGACTGCTGCGCGCCAATACCGAAGAGGTCATCGAACGCGGCGGCTATGGTTCGCCGACGATTTTTGTGGATAAGACCCGTATGTATTTCGGCAACGACCAGTTGCCGCTGGTGGAATGTGCCCTGAAGGAAAAAGCATGAACGACCGCGTTAGCATAACAGTCGACAACCATGTCGCCGATGTCCGGCTGACCCGCGCGGATAAAATGAATGCGCTCGACCCTGCAATGTTTCAGGGGATTATCGCGGCAGGCGAAGAACTGGCGGCGATGAAGGGCGTTCGCGCGGTTGTGCTATCGGGCGAAGGGCGGAGCTTCTGCGCTGGTCTCGATATGGCGAGCATGGGTTCTGTTGGCGGCAAGCCCAGTGGCGGAGGTGGCAACAGCCTGACCGCGCGCACCCACGGCAATGCCAATGATTTCCAGCAGGTGGCGATGCTGTGGCGTAAGCTGCCCATGCCGGTAATCACTGCGGTCCACGGCGTCTGTTTTGGCGGAGGGTTGCAGATCGCCAGTGGTGCCGACATCCGGGTCGTCGCGCCCGATGCTCGGCTGGCGGTGATGGAAATGAAATGGGGGCTGATCCCCGATATGGGCGGCTATGCACTGTGGCGCGGGATGGTGCGCGACGATGTGCTGCGTGAGTTGACCTACACCAACCGCGAGTTTTCCGGCGCGGAGGCGCTTGGGCTAGGATTTGCCACCTATGTCGATGAAAACCCACATGCCAAGGCAATGGCCATCGCGCACGAAATTGCGGGCCGCAATCCCGGCGCGATGCGCGAGGCAAAGGCTTTGTTCAACGAGTTCGCCGATATGGATGAAGACGCCATATTGATGGCTGAAAGCGTCCGGCAGGCGCGGGTGATCAGAACGCCGAACCAGATCGAAGCGGTGATGGCGGGAATGCAGAAACGCGCGGCGGCATTTGTGGACGGATAATTTCCAACATCTGTAACAAAATTTCCAACAGGATATGGGCGCAGCTGTTTGCGTGGAGAGGAGAAAGACGGTCGGCGCGTGGCCGCAGGCGGCGTCGCCAACAAATGTGGCGCCCGGCTGATGGTGTGTGTTGGATTAAGGCCCGTTCGTTCCATCAGACTATATCTGCGGGCCGCCTTATGTCTGTCCGGATACCGATGAAGGGTAAGGTTCCGATCCCTCCGCCGGCCGCCTTGAAGGCGGGACTACGCTCAAGGGGTTGCATGTCCTTTGCGGACCTGCAGGCCTCGTGCGCCGACCGTTTGCTAATGGACAGCTCTTCACCGCCCCGTCGCATCTTCCATCAGCAAACCCGTGTTCCAGACCACGACCGACTGACGCGAATCATCTAACCTATATGGTTGCTTGTAGGAAAGCAGATTTTGAAGCAAGCCGATAAGCTATTGCTGTTCAACCATTAAAACTCAACTTCGGCCGCAAACCCCGGATAATTTGTTTCGCGCAGAGGCGTTCGAACCAAATTCAAGACTGCGTTTTGACGCGCAACCGCTCGAATTCTTCGCGCAGGCTGTCGGGCAAAGCTGTCGGGCCGTCTGTGCCGGTCAGCACAATAGTGGTGACGCAGGTCGCCTTGCATTCGCCGCCCTGAAACGCCGCCGACGCGATGTCCCAGCTTGACGAACCAACGCGCAGGATGCCGCTGGCGATGGTCACATGCTCGGGGAAGTGCGCTTCGGCGATGTAATCTAGACTGACGCTGACGATCAGCCAGCGCTGCCCCGGCGCGCGGCGCTGGACTTCGATGGCGTGGTTGAACATGCCGCGGCCATGCTCGAACAATCCTGCCATCGACACATTGTTGATATGGCCGAGCAGGTCCATGTCGGCAAAGCGCGTTTCTGTGCTGTGCTTGAAGGGGTAATTCGCTGGGTCGAGTTGCCAGGGTAGGGGTTTGGGCATAAAAATACTTTCTGTGAACTTATCCGTTCGCATCGAGCATCGTCGAGATGCCGTGAGGTCGCGCGCAGCGGATGGGTGTCTCGTCTTCGCTCGACACGAACGGGCAGGAGAAGTGGGCGCGCGTTAAAGCCCCCGCCCGATCAGTTCCTTCATGATCTCGTTCGTCCCGCCGAAAATCCGGGTCACACGCGCGGCGCGCCACATGCGGGCGATGGGATATTCGTTCATATAGCCAGCGCCGCCGTGGAGTTGCAGGCAGGCGTCGACAACTTCCCATTGCAGGTCGGTGTGCCATAATTTGGCGGCGGCACCTTCCTCGGCGGTCAGCTCTTTTTTGTAATGGCGGTTCAATGCCCAATCGAGATGTGCCCAGCCGACCTGTAGCTTTGACTTGATGTCGGCCAATACAAAGCGCGTATTCTGGAAATCGAGCAACGGCTTACCAAAGACAATCCGGTCGCGGCAAAACGCGACGGTTTCGTCGAATGCCTTTTGTGTGCTGGCCATCGCTGACACCGCAATCGAAAGGCGCTCCTGCGGCAATTCGCTCATCAGGTAGATGAAGCCCTTGCCTTCTTCGCCGAGGCAATTGGTCATTGGCACGCGGACATCTTCAAAGAACAATTCCGATGTATCGGCTTCGTCCATGCCGATCTTGTCGAGATTGCGCCCGCGCTTGAATCCCTCGCGATCGGCTTCGACGAGAATGATCGACACGCCCTTCCACGCGGGCTGCACGTCGGTGTCGGTCTTGGCGCAGACGAGGATCAGGTCGGCGTTCTG
>JANMPK010000040.1:0-2756 GCA_031369825.1 Sphingomonadales bacterium | reverse complement strand
CGATCGCGGTGTCGGTAATCGGCCCATCGGTGAAAAGCTTTTCGCTGCCGATCAGCGCACCCGCCGCATTGGTGTAATCACCCAATCGGCGGTCAAAGCCGTGATTGAGAGAGAATTTCGCGTTTGTGTTGATCTTCACATCGCCGGTCTTTGTCTTAATCGCGCCGCCAATCGAGAATTCGTCATAGCCGCCTCGGCCCAGATAGCGTCTGCGTTCAACCAGCCGCCCCGTCCCATCTTTAAAATCTTCCGGCCCAAAGCCGCGTGCACGATCAGAATAGGAAGAAAAGTTCAGTTCGTAACTGGTCGGTCCGCGCCGCAATGTTGCCGAGCCGCTACCGAACGGTACAATGCCCTCCCGAACACCAAGCTGCAAATTGGCATCGAAGGTGCCGCTTATCTTCGCAGACACCTTGCGCACGACATTGACCACCTGCCCTTTGCCCTGCGCCTCACCATCGGCGCCGGCCTGTTCGCTGAGCTCAATATAATCGACTTCGCTTGCCGGGATGCGACCGAGAAGCGTGAAGATATCGTCAGACTTGGTCGAGGGCCGGTCGCCGTCGATCAAAACATTGCCTGCATTCTCGCCAAAGCCACGCCGTCCTTCGCTACCCTCGATTGAAAAGCCTGGAATTCGTTGCACCATATCAAGCGCGGTGACCGGGCCGTAGCTTGCGAAAAAGTCAGCGCGAAACTGGCGTTTACCCTCAACTGGGGCTGCCGCCGACACAGCCTCTTGAGCATAAGCCGCTGAACTTGCGCCAACTGCCAATGTCAGCGCAGCGGCCAGCAGTGCCCCTCGAAAATGTGCGGTCATAAACCCTCCCGCGCCTTATAACTTGGCGTGGGTTGGCGACTACGGATGTAGTTGTTATTGCAACAGCGTCATTCGACCAAAGCGCCTTGAACGTTCGACAAACGTATTTGCTTTTCTTTTTAGGGTGCTAATTAACGCGGTCCTGCGCGGCAGCAATCTCGTCATCGAGCGATTTTGCACGGTCGCACGCATCTTCATCGCCGTCTTCGCATTTCTCACGCGCCTTGTCGCGTTGCCGCGCCAATTTGCCCAACGCCTCCTCGCGCTTGCGCATTTCCTTGCCACGTTTTTCGTCCGACTCAGACTGGCTGGTGGTCATCACATCGGCTGTTTTGGAAACAATCTTGATCGGTGCGGTAACGACGTCTTTGACAACCGATGCGACGCAGCCTTGCAACAACAAAGCAGTGCCAATAATCAATAATCCACGCATAGATAGCTCCCGTCCCGACATGTTGGGCCATTTTGGCGCAAAATTGATGAGCAATGGCTGAACATCTTATTTCAGCAAATCCAATGCAGTCGCTCGCACTTCATCGGCCATATCCGGTCGTTCGAGCGCAACCGCCAGATTGGCCTCAATATAACCGACCTTTGACCCACAATCATAGCGTTTGCCGTCGAAGGTCACAGCATGGAACGGCTGCTGACCAATCATCTGCGCCATCGCGTCGGTCAGCTGGATTTCGCCACCAGCACCTTTTTCCTGTTTTTCAAGCACGCGCATGACTTCGGGCTGCAAGATGTAGCGGCCAGAGATAATCAGGTTCGATGGCGCATCCTCAGCCTTGGGTTTTTCCACCAACCCGAGCACCTCGGTCACCGCACCTTCACGTTGACCAGGCGAGATCACGCCGTAGCTCGACACTTTGTCATGCGGCACTTCGAGCACGCTGATGATATTACCGCCCAGCCGGTGATAGGCATCGACCATCTGCTTCATGCAGCCCGGTGAGCCGTGCATAAACTCATCTGGCAGGAAAATCGCGAACGGCTCATCGCCGACAATATCACGCGCGCACCAGATAGCATGGCCTAGCCCAAGAGGTTCCTGCTGCCGCACATAAGCACAATTGCCGGGGCCAAGGCGTGTTGGATCGAGCACTGACAAATCCTTGCCACGTTCGGACATGGTTTTTTCGAGCTCATAGGCGATATCAAAATGGTCCTCGATCGCGCTCTTGCCACGACCGGTGACAAAGATCATCTGCTCGATCCCTGCCTCGCGCGCCTCATCAACTGCATATTGGATAAGCGGGCTGTCAACAATCGGCAGCATTTCCTTAGGAATTGCCTTGGTCGCTGGAAGAAAGCGGGTGCCGAGGCCAGCAACCGGAAAAACGGCCTTACGAATGCGTTTGTGGGTCATCACTTGGCTTTAGCAACCCAACATTAAATGTCTATCGCTGCGAACTGCCTTGGCGCTTGGACCGTTCCTGCAAATAGCCGTAGATGGCGTCAAGCTCGCCGTCCGTGAGCTTTGAAAAACGACCGCGAGCAACCCCGCTCATCATGGGCAGTTCACGCCCGCCGACGGCTATACCCTCGCGCATCAATGATTCGAAATCCGCGCGGCTATATGCGCTGATGACCGTTAGATCGGGACGAAACGGCTCCGGCTTTCCAGCGAGCGTTGGGGTGTGACATTCGCCGCACGCAAGATGGCTCAAATAACGACCGCGCGCGTGGGTTGGCCCCACGTCAACAGGTGCTTTGCCTTTCTCCTCGTTCACCCAAGCCGCCGTTGGCTTGAAATTGCCACTGGCAATCTCCTCACGCCCTTTTGGCCCAAGCCTTAACTTCGGCCAATCCTTGCCTTTCGGCTTCAAGCTTCTAAGATAGGTTAATAGAGATTTCATATCGGCACTCGACAAAGGGGCAAAGGCCTCGGATGGCATTTCCCACAATTCTCCACCGCCGGGACGCACGCCGGTGC
>JANMPK010000339.1:0-5259 GCA_031369825.1 Sphingomonadales bacterium | reverse complement strand
AAGAACGGAGCCCCCATGAGGACCATCTTGAAGCCGTTATAATTGGCTGGATTGTGGCTGCCGGTTATCTCGATGCCGCCGTCAACGCCGTCCAAAGCGGCTTCGGCATAATATAGCATCGGTGTCGGTCCCATCCCGATGCGGACGACATCCACGCCGCTATCGTTCAGTCCGCGCACAAGCGCTTCTTCCAGCATCGGCGAACTGACGCGGCCGTCATAGCCCACGGCGGCTTTCTTTCCGCCTGCACGGATAAGGCACGTGCCGAAACCCCGACCAATGGCATAAGCGTCTTCTGCGCCCAGCGTTTCGCCGATAATCCCGCGAATGTCATATTCGCGCAGCGAAGTGGAATGGAAAGTGTGGGGCATAGGTTTTCCTATTGAAAGGTTGGGAGACGAAGCGCGTTTAACGCGGTTTATTGTCTAAATCATCTAACAAAAGATCGCGTGCTTTGTTCAATTCAGACGCCCGTTCGTCGCTGCCGCCGGTGTCGGGGTGGTTTTGCGCGATGAGCGTTCGGTGCCGCGCTCTTATGCGCTCTGCATTGTCAAAGCGTGACACGCCGAGCAAAAAACGCGCCTTGTCGATAGCATATTGGTCGCTTTGCTTGGCGCGCGTCCCGAATAAACGCCATGTCAGCCCGCGATACCATGTCACCGCCACGGCGACTGCGCCCAGCCCAAACAGCAGATTACCGCGCACCGCCAAAAATGCTCCGCCGAGCGCTAGCACTATGGGCGGTAATTGTTCTACGCGAAGCTTACCTTTCCACACCGCCCATCCCAGAGCAGCGGCAATCAGGGCAAGCAGTATCGGCATCAGACCAGTGCCGCTATTTGCAATTCGGGCAGAGCCAGCCCGGTCACCAGTTCGCGCAATTCCTGTCGCGCGACGATATGCGCTGTTGCAAGCTGGCCCAGATGGCCCTTGTCGATCAGCGTCAGGCCCGACGGAAATAGCTCGCGGTAGATGACGCGTTCGTTGAGGCCAGGCACCGAACGAAAGCCGACACGTTTCGACAGCTCGGCAATCGCATCGGTCATCCTTTGCTGGTTGCGCGCCTCTATATTGTGCAGCCGGTTGCGGACGACCACCCAGTCGATAGTTACGCCGTCAGATTTGGCCCGCGCCTTACGTGCTTCCCAGATAAGCTCGGCGTAAAAGCTAAGCCGTTTGACCTTGAAGTTTTCGGGATCGACCTGTCCAATCAAATCAAAATCGACAAAGCTATCGTTGATCGGCGTTACCAAGGTATGTGCACGCGTTGCGACAAAGCGCGCATATTTATCATCGCGGCCTGGCGTGTCGAAAATCAGGAAATCAACGTCTTTGCCGCCTTTGTCCATCAGCTGTTCGAGTCGCGCCAGCGAATCATGGTCGAACACTTCAAAGTCAGGCATCGGCAGACTAATACCGCGCCGCTTGATCGTCTCACGCCGGTTTTCCAGATAGCGGTAGAGTGTGCGCTGACGCGAATCGAGGTCAATACAAGCGACCCGTGCACCGCGCGATGCCAGCGCAATTGCAACATGCACTGCGGTGGTTGACTTGCCTGTGCCGCCCTTTTCATTGGCGAAAACGATATGATGTGCCCCGGCCATGTGCCGCTTCTGCCCCTATTCCCGATAAAGGCCTTGAAAAGCCAAGGCCGTGTCCCGCATATGCGGGTTTGAAGTGAAGCCAATAACCAAGGCGGTGGGCGCGTGCAAATCATCAATGAGCTTGGCCCGTTGCGGGACAAATTATCGGCGCTGCGTGCTGCGAAGGGCAAAGTGGCTTTGGTGCCGACAATGGGCGCGCTGCATGCCGGGCATATGGCATTGGTGACAGCGGCAAGAAAGCACGCCGATGCCGTGGTCGTCTCGATCTTTGTCAACCCGACCCAGTTTGGGCCGAATGAGGATCTGGACGCCTATCCCCGCAGTTTGGACCGCGATGCCGAGATGTTGGCAGCGGCAGGCGTTGACCTCGTCTGGGCCCCAAATGTCAAGGCGGTCTACCCGCCAGGCTTTGCAACTAACGTCCATATCGATGGCCCAAGCGAAGGCTATTGCGGCGCGGCGCGGCCCGGGCATTTTGACGGAGTAGCGCTGGTCGTAGCCAAGCTGTTTAATCAGACTGGTGCTGACATTGCGTTATTTGGCGAAAAAGACTTCCAGCAATTGGCGGTTATCCGCCAAATGGCGCGTGATTTGGACTTCGGGATCGACATCGTTGGCGTGCCGATTGTCCGCGATGCCGACGGCTTGGCGCTATCATCGCGCAATGCGTATTTGAGCGTGGAGGAACGAGTGGCGGCGCTTGCTTTGCCGCAAACGCTAAATAAAGCGGCGAACCAAATCAAAAATGGGGCAGATATTGGCGTTGTCCTTGCCACATCTAAAGAAGCATTGTTGGCAGCAGGCTTTGCGCGGGTGGATTATTTTGCCCTGGCGGATGCCAAATCGCTAGCGCCGATTGACCATTATGACGGACGTGAAGCCCGATTATTGGCGGCGGCCAAGATTGGCAAAACCAGGCTGATCGACAACCTTGCTATTTGACAATTTACACTGCCAATTAATTTTTAGCAGCGAGCGTTAACTATTTGTTGACCATGTTTGGACGAAGTTACCTCGACAGGGAAACCGGGGGTATGAAAATGGGTAACAGTTTAAAAAGCGCAACGTTTCTGATGGAAAGCCGGATGGCGGAGGCCGCGCGCGGTGATGCCGATGCGCTCTATGATCTTGGCATGGCCTATTCAACCGGCAGCGGCGGCGTTGATGTCGACCTGATCGAGGCACATAAATGGTTTAATCTGGCAGCGCTTAATGGCAGCGAAGAAGCAATGATGTGCCGTGCGGACATCTCCGACGATATGACCGCCCGCGAAATCGCCGAGGCACAGCGCCAAGCGCGCGCATGGTTGCAGGCGACCGAACGCCGCGCTGCATAAATATGAAAATAAAGACAGTAAGTTAAAGGCCTTGCATGCGCGCCTGCCATTCGGCGAAGGATTGCGCAAGGCGGCGGCCGGCGATTTCCCGACCGGTTTCGCGCGATAGACCTAATGAAGCCGACAGCGGTCCACCCATCAGTGCATCGCCGAGCGCCAGCAGGACCAGCTCCAGGGTAAGTTCGTGCAGGCCGGTATTCTGATGGCCGTCGGCAGCGATATCATCGACCAGTGCATGGATCGCCTCGACCACCGGGTTTAGCGCATCTTCGTTGCCGGATAATAACATCCAGGATGCCAGCGCGCCCGCGCCTTCGCGGTCGAACGAATCAAAAATCAGATCGGCCAATTGGCGCGGCGACATTTCTCCGCCTTGCATACGCTGGATTGCTTCCGCAATCTTCACACAGATGCCTTTGGTCAGATACTCGGCGAGATCGCGTTGCAACCCCGACGCCGATCCGAAATGGTGGAGCAAATTGGCATGGGTGCGGCCAATACGCCCGGCAACGGCCTTCAATGTCACCGCTTGCGGACCGGTTTCGATAAGCAATTGACGCGCCGCCTCCAACGCCGCCAAACGGCTCGCCTCAGGGCTTAACCGGCGTGGTAATGGTGCATCTTTGATATTCACGACCTTCGGTTGATTGATTATTGACATTGATATCAGGTACCCACGAGATGTCTTAAAGCATGGACGCACCGTCCAAGTTTGACAATGGCGGTAACACAGAAATTATTTCACAATGATTGAAATAGCCCTGAATGACGCTAGGTCCCGGGCGTTGACGATATTAACACTTCAAGCATCGGAAATATGAAGATTTTAAACGCAACTTAGACTTCGTTAACCGCGTTTCTTCAAGCCACCTTCACCCGCTGGCCGTTAATAAGCCGTTATGGATGCGACCCATAATATAAACCCGTTGGTGCGAGCCGCCGATGCCCGGCCCGTCATTGTATCGCGCGGCTTTCGCGGCAAGAAACAGGGCACAACGCAGCGGCACTGGGTCCGCAGCGACCCTTATGCAACTGCTTTTTTCAATGCGCTGTCTGCTGTATTTCCCCACGGTGAAACCTTCATGATCCGCTGCATGGTCCCGTGGGCTGAACGGGTGCCGCCGTCGCTTGGCCGGGAGGTTAAAGCGTTTATCGAGCAGGAAGCCGGGCATAGCCGCGAACATGTTGCCATGAATCGCGGCCTCATCGACGCGGGCTATGACATCGAACCGCTTGATCGCAAAATCCGAGGATTTGTGAGCTTTTTTGAAAATGCGAGCGACATGGTCAAGCTGACGGCGACGATGTGCATCGAACATTTTACCGCCATTATTGCCGCCGAAATTCTGCACGACAAAAAGCACCTTGCCGGAACCGATGAAGATATGCGTGAATTATGGCTCTGGCATGCAATCGAAGAGGTCGAACATAAAGGTGTTGCCTTCGATGTTTGGAAATATGCCACCGCAGAATGGAATCCGGTGCGCCGCTGGCTTTGGCGGAGCATGTTTATGATGCTGATCACAGCCAGCTTTTTCGTTAACCGCACGTTGGGCCAGATCGAACTGTTACGACAGGACAGGATCGGTTTTTTCAAAGCACTTCACTGCGTCATGCGCGCTGGTTTTGGAAAAGGCGGTATTGGCCGCAACGTCCTGCGGCCTTGGGCCAGCTTTTTCCGCCTGGGATTTCACCCTTGGGACAAGGATGACAGGTTGTTAATCGCCGAAGGCGAAGCGATGCTTGCTGTTATGGCGGCGGAGCGCGCGGGCTATGACACCGCGCGAGATGCTGGTCCCGACCAATCTGTGGCCGAGCCGCTGGTAAAGGCCGCTTAAGCTGCCCATGATGCCGGGCTATATCGGGTAGCCATAAACGCCATTACGTCGCTGGTTGGGGCAACTTCATCGTCGCCGCCTCGCGCTTTTTCATATAGCGCGCACGGCACTTGCCGACCTCGACCTTTGCTGTGCCGCATTTCGGTCTTGCCGGTCGGTTTGAAGCCGACTTTGCGGAGCACGTGGCCCGAAGCTGGGTTGTCGGTGAAGTGGCCAGAGATCAGCCGAGAATGGCCCAAGGCGTGAGCTACGCCCACTACCGCGCGGGCGGCCTCGGTGGCATAACCAAGGCCCCAATAGGGCCGTGCGATCCAATAACCGAGCTCGGCTTCGCCGTCACGTTCGTGGATACCGCAGCTGCCAACTAGACGCGGCGCGCCATCGGTGCGCTGCATCAACAGGAAATTCGGGTAACGTTGCGGATGCTGAAGTGCGGCAAAGCTGGCCGCATCCTCGCGCAGGTAAGGCCAAGGTGCCAAT
>JANMPK010000335.1:0-4790 GCA_031369825.1 Sphingomonadales bacterium | reverse complement strand
ATGCGCTGGTGATCGGGTCGGAAACCTTCAGCCGCATTCTCGATTGGGAAGACCGCGCGACCTGCGTATTGTTTGGCGATGGCGCAGGCGCTGTTGTGCTTTCGGGCGAAGTCGGAACACGCGGCGCGCTTGCCACACGGCTCCATGCCGATGGCAAGCATAATGAGCTGCTCTACGTTGATGGCGGGCCGTCGACCACCGGCACCGTTGGCAAACTGCGGATGAAGGGCAGGGAAGTGTTTCGTCACGCCGTGACCAATCTTGCCAATGTGATGACCGAGACGTTGGCTGCTGCCGACATTGACGCCAGCGATGTTGATTGGGTGGTCCCGCATCAGGCCAATGCACGGATTATTGATGCCACTGCAAAGAAACTGGGGCTGGACCCGAACAAGGTTGTCCTGACCGTTGATCAACATGCTAACACGTCTGCGGCGTCGGTGCCATTGGCGCTCGATGTCGCTGTCCGCGATGGCCGCATCAAGCCAGATGACATCATCGTTCTTGAAGCAATGGGCGGCGGTTTTACATGGGGCGCGTCGGTCGTCCGGATGTAGGACGAATTAGCTAATATCGTCATTTTACAACACTGGATTTTTATTATATAACCGTGGCTTCTCAACGACGGGTCGCGTGTCCGGAGACATTAATATGGCAGATGCAGGTACACTAACCAGAGCAGATTTGGCCGAAATGCTCAACCGGCAGGTGGGTTTGTCCCGCGCTGATGCCGCCGCCATGATCGAATCAATACTGGATCATATGACCAGCGCATTGATTGACGGCGAGAATGTAAAGATTTCGGGCTTTGGCACATTTGTCCTGCGCGACAAAGGCGAGCGCATTGGTCGCAACCCAAAAACCGGTATCGAAGTGCCGATCACCCCGCGCCGTGTTTTGACGTTCCGCGCCAGCCAAGGCATGCGGCTGAAGGTCAAATAAGGCACCAGCATGGAAAAATCGCCAGACGCGTTCCGCACTATTGGTGAAATGGCCGCAGAGCTTAATGTCCGCACGCATATCTTGCGCTATTGGGAAGAACAGTTCCCGATGCTGCGCCCGCTGAAACGCGCTGGCGGGCGGCGGCATTATCGGCCCGATGACGTAGTGATGTTGCAAACGATCCACCGGTTGCTGAATAATGAAGGCTATACGATCAAAGGCGCGCGTAAATTTTTGAGTGGCGGCGGTGTGAGCGCCGCGTCTGCACCAGCGATGCCCGCTTCGATGATGGCAGCCGCTGCAAATGCGCCGTTTGATATGTCGGCGTTGCGCGCGGTTCGGGACCGGCTTAGCGCTGCTTTGGCTGCTGCCTAAATCACCAAAGATTTCGCATAGACCATATCGCGGAAGGCGACGTCGCCGACCATGAAGACCGTCTCGCCGATACAGGTAAATCCGATGCGTTCGTAGAATGCTACTGCGCGGGTGTTGCTTTCGTAGACCGCAAGTAACAGGCGTTTTGCATTGCGCGCCTTGGCAATAGCCAGCGCCTGTTCAATTAGCGCCCGGCCATTGCCGCCGCCCTGCCACGGGCCGAGCAGATAGATACGCTTGAGTTCAAGGTCGCCCGGCTGCTGCAATTCGGGATGCTCGGGCGGAACCAGCATGACATAACCGACCGGCGCACCAAGCGGCGTTTCGCCGATCACGATATCGACGTGCGGGTCGGCCAGCTTTGTCGTGTAATATTGCACGCTATGTTCGGAGTTCAGATGTTCGATCAGTGCCTTACCGGGATGGTCATTGGCAAAGCTGACAAGGAACGTCGCCGCGCCCAGATGCGACAGTGCCTCGGCGTCATCGGGTTCGGCTTTTCTCCAGATTACGGGCGTCATTCGTCCTCCGGTCCCAGTTCGGGGTCAAGATCGCGCGGGCGTATGAAGTGGGTCAGCGCGCCCGTTTTGCGGTCGATGTCGGCCCAGCTGTCAATGTCGAGTTCCATCCGCGCAATCGCTGCCGTCGGATATTTTTCCCACACCACATCGCGCAATGGCGAGCTGCCGTCGTCGGGTACGATGTCGAACACAAGGTCTTCCATACCCGGATTATGCCCGACCATGAGCACGCTCTTATATTCGTCCGACTGGTCGCGCATGACGTCCATCAATGTCGCCGACGAGGCGAGATAGATACGCCGGTCCCACGTCGCGTCAATGCGCTCTCCAGTGCCTTTGACAAACTGGTCAATGGTGTCGATGACGCGGACCGCAGGGCTGGCGACGACATGGTCGAAGCTGATGTCATTGGCTTTGACCCACCGGCCCATAAGGACCGCAGCTTTCTCGCCGCGTGCATTCAAAGGCCGGTCGAAATCGCGGGCCACAGGGTCGTCCCAGCCCGATTTGGCATGGCGAAATAGCGTTAACGTCAGCGTCAAATCGGGTTTCTCTCATCCAGAACTTCTTGCATGTCCTGCCGCAAATTTGTGACGGGGGAAAGACCTGATTTTATCGACGCGACCGCCTCATCGAGTGTGACGCGGCGCACCGGCGTTCCGGGCGGGAATGCGGTCAGCAGGCGGCTGGGCACAGCAGAGGACAGCAAGACAAAATGCCCTTTGTCGCCCGCACTGCGGATGAGCCGCCCAAATGCCTGCGCCAGTTTCGCGCGGATCATCCGGTCGTCATAATCGGTGCCGGTTCTGTTTGTTGTCGCGGGCTGGTGCGGACTGCCCGCCGAAAATGCTAGCCGCCGCGCGCGGTGCAATATGTCAGGGCGCGGCCACGGCACCTGCTCCATAATCACCAGCCGCAGCGAATGACCGGGCACATCGACCCCGTCGCGCAGGGCATCGGTGCCGAGCAGGCTGGCATGGCTGTCATCGCGGAAAATATCGACGAGCGTACCGGTATCAATCGGGTCAACATGTTGCGCATATAGCGGTAACCCGTCGCGCGCTAACCGGTCGGCTATCCGAGCATAGGTTGAACGCAGTCGCCTTATCGCGGTGAACAGCCCCAACGCGCCACCGCCCGACGCGCTAATCAGCGACGAATAGGCTCCTGCAAGCGCCGCCAGATCGCCGCGCTTTACATCGGTAACGATCAATACCTCCGCCTGTGAGGCATAATCGAACGGGCTGGTCGCTGAAAAATGCTCTGCTTGATGGTCTAGATGCACCGCGCCTGTGCGGCCTTCCGCATTCGCCCAATCGCCGCCACTTCTGAGCGTTGCCGAGGTCGCCAGCACGCCGTGGCTGGGCTTCAGCACGATATCCGCCACCGGTTTCATCGGGTCGAGCCAGCGCCGGTGCATCCCGATATCCATATCGCGGCCTTCAAAGCGGTCAACGCCCAGCCAGTCGACAAAGTCCGGGTCCACCGGTCCGACCGCACGCCCCAGCATCGCTATCCACGCGCGTAACGTGTCAATTCGCCAGCCAAGGCTCGCCATCGCGCCCTCGACCCGTGCGCGAGCGCCGCCGTCGAGCCAGTCGGGCGGATCAGCGATCATCGCCTCCAGCCGTCCACCAAGCACCGTCAAAGGCCGTGCCAGCGCCTCAAGCGCAACCGCTGCATCGGCCACCGCATCAACCACGGCAGCATCGGGGTCGGCAAGCTCTGTTTCGAGGCCGTAGCCCGCCTCGGCTGCGTTGCTTTCGTCACGCGCGAACACCATCGTCCGGATTGCGGACAGCAGCCGCTCGACCGGCCCCGACGGCAAATTCTCGGCCACGCGCCCTAACCAGCCATCGCCGGGGAGCGCCTCCGCCGCAATCCGCGCCACCTCGATGGCAAGTCCGCCTTCCTCGTCATAAGACGCGACATCGGCCAGCCTTGCCGCGAGTCCCCGCCGCCGTCCGCGCGCCTTGCCTTCGGGGCCAATAACCCAGCGGCGCAGCTCGACCGTCTCCTGTCCCGTAAGTGCGGCGGCAAACATCGAATCTGCAGCATCGAACAGATGATGGCCTTCGTCGAATATGATCCGCGTCGGACGATTTCCTTCATCGCGCCCACGCGCCGCGTTGACCATCATCAGCGCATGATTGGCGATGACGATATCGGCATGAACGCTGGCCCGCGCGGCGCGTTCGATGAAGCATTTTTTATAATGCGGGCACCCGGCATAGATGCACTCGCCGCGCCGGTCGGTCAGCGCGGTCGATCTGTTGCGCCGGAACAACGTGGGCAGCCAGCCGGGCAAATCGCCGCCGATCATGTCGCCGTCCTTGGTATAAGCCGCCCAGCGCGCGACCAGATGTGCGAGCGTCGCCGCACGGCCAGCAAACCCGCCTTGCAACGCGTCCTCAAGGTTCAGCAAGCACAGATAATTCTCGCGGCCCTTGCGCACCACGACCTTTGATTTGAAGGTCTCAGCATCAGGATAAATCCGCTTCGCTTCGCGCACCAGCTGGCGCTGCAACGCCTTGGTAAAGGTCGAAATCCACACCGCGCCGTCGGCGGTGCTGGCCCATAAAGACGCCGGTGCCAAATAACCCAATGTTTTGCCTATCCCGGTGCCAGCTTCGGCCAGAACCATATTGGGCTCCCCCTTGCGCGCGCGCGGCGCAAAGATGCGCGCGGCGGCCTGCGCAAAATCGCGCTGACCCTGCCGCGTCTCGGCGTCACTACCGACCAGCGCAGCCAGCTGCGCCTCCACAGCATCGGGGTTCAGCGTCACCACGCGCGGCGGAGTGCGCAGTGGTGTTTCCTCCCACTCCGGCAGTTTGGAAAACAACCAGCGTTCGGGCTTTTCCGGCTTGGCGAGGTAACGCGCAACAATATTCGCCCACGGCCAACGCAACCGCGCCAAATTCTGCGCCGCATCCCAAGCTCCCTCGCGTTCGG
>JANMPK010000321.1:0-5987 GCA_031369825.1 Sphingomonadales bacterium | reverse complement strand
AGTCTCCAGCAATGCCGCTTTGCTTGGGTAGTGCCGATAAAGTGCACCACGCCGAGGTTGCAAGCCAACCGCAGCCTCGATTTCTCCGACGCTCGTTGCACTAAAGCCTTTTGCTGCAAACAGCGTCATGCCAGCCGCCAGAAGGCGTTCCCGGGTTGTGTCTTGCTGACCAGTCGGAAGTTCTGTAATCATGTGATTACATTCTATAGCATGATTCGCACCTTGAATGGTAGACATAGGGAGAAGCTGCATGGCGCAGGGGAATTTTGCACTTCGGGTCTTTCTCAGTTTGGCTGGTGTCTTCATCCTGCTTGTAGGGGTTTTTCACGCTTTTTCAGGCGTTCGAGGCGACTGGATAATTGGCCTCGTTCCTCCAGATACCGTCAACGCATCGCTGGACAGCCAGAACAGGTTCTATGGCGCTGCCTTTCTCCTTCACGGTATCTTGCTGATATATTGTGCGCGAGATTTCATCCGTTTTGCAGACATTTTAAGGATTGTGTTTGCCGTTATGTTTTTTGCTGGTTGTGTTCGTGGACTTGCTGTGTTGGCCAATGGTTGGCCTACGTTGCAGGTCTCCGCGCTTTGGATAGCAGAGATCATTCTTCCCCCGATTGCTTGGTTCTGGCTCGGTAGTTCACTCGATAGGGCGGGTGTGTCGAAATAGGTTTGAGGGTTCAGATGCCACGGTGGAACGGGGAGCTAAGGTGCAGTCATGAAAATATTCGTCACAGGCGGAACGGGAGCGATTGGCCGCCATGCTGTTCAAGCGCTTGTCGAGGGTGGCCACGCCGTGACAGCGCTGGCACGGACGCCCGAAAAGGCGGCAAGCCTTGGTGCACAAGGTGCTACGCCGGTAAGCGTTTCGCTTTTCGACAAAGCGCGACTTGTTGAGGCAATTTCGGGGCATGAGGCGATTGTGAACTTGGCGACCGCATTGCCGGCAACATCCGATTTCCGCAAGATCAGCGCATGGTCGGAGAATATTCGCATCAGAACCGAAGGCTCGGCCACGATTGCCGATGCCGCGCTCGAAGCTGGCGTCCCTAAGCTCATTCAGGAATCGGTGAGCATGATCTACCAAGACCACGGCGACCAATGGATCGACGAATCTTGGCCCACAGATGACTTTCCCATGGCACAATCCAATCTGGCAGCGGAGGCAAGCGCAAACCGCTTCACTAGTTCCGGAGGCACGGGAGTAATTCTCCGCTTTGGGTGGTTTTATGGCCACGGAGCCAAACACAGTGAAGAATTTTTGGAACTCGCCAGAAAATGGGGAATCGGCGTCATGATGGGCCGGTCAAAGACCTATGTCAGCTCCATCAACGTGCTTGACGGCGCGCGCGCTGTCACGGCAGCACTGGGGGTTGCTGGTGGCATCTACAACATTGTCGATGACCAACCGCTGACCAAGCGCGAATTTGCTGATACAATAGCGTGCGCCGCCGGTCGCAAACACTATCTCAGGGCACCGGGCCGCATCGCCGAACTCTTGGGCGATAGCACGACGTCGCTCACCCGGTCCCTTCGCGTTAGCAATGCCAAATTCAAAGCAGCGACTGACTGGTCGCCAAAATTTGCCTCCGCGCGCGAGGGGTTTTTTGAAATGGCACAAGATCATATGGCATTGCATTGACGAAAAATGCTGACAATCAGGAATTTACGATAAACCTTACTTCAAGGATCAAGTTAACGAACGACCACTTTTAGGGCCGATGATAAGCTGAACAAAAGACCGAAAAGTCGTCGAGAACGGACATCTGATTTGGATGCAAGCCCTTTCCAAAACCCCTTGAAATGTTGGATTTCATTTGCGACCCTGGGGAATATGCTCTTTCTCATTGTTGCCGTGTATGTTCCGCGATTTTCGGGAACGCAGCCGCTCCTTAAAGCTACAAAGGATACAAATGGACCCCCATGCATGCGTATCTTTTGTAGCTTTAAGCCGCATCTGACAGTTTTTCTGGAAAACGCAGTCCACTTCGCCCATGAAGGCGGCTCACTTAATCCGAACCCGAAACGCAGAACCAATGTCCGAAGAATTTTACCGCATGAAGCGTCTGCCGCCTTACGTTATCGCCGAAGTCAATGCGATGCGTGCGGCGGCCCGTGCAGGGGGTGAAGACATTATCGACCTTGGCATGGGCAACCCCGATTTGCCGCCACCGCAGCATGTCATCGACAAGCTGGTCGAGGTGGCTCAGAAGCCGGACGCGCATGGCTATTCCGCGTCAAGGGGTATCCCCGGTTTGCGCAAGGCTCAGGCCAATTATTATGGCCGCCGCTTCGGTGTCGATGTTGATCCGGAGAGCGAAGTCGTCGTGACAATGGGGTCGAAAGAGGGCCTCGCCAGTTTAGCGACTGCAATTACCGCGCCTGGCGACGTCGTATTGGCACCCAATCCCAGCTATCCGATCCACACATTCGGCTTCATCATTGCAGGTGCCACCATCCGGTCGGTGCCAACAACGCCAGATGAAAATTATTTCCGCGCGCTTGACCGCGCGATGGTCTTCACTGTGCCGCGCCCCTCGATCCTTGTGGTCAACTACCCGTCTAACCCGACAGCGGAGACGGTTGACCTCGCATTCTATGAACGGCTGGTCGCCTGGGCGAAGGAAAACAAGGTCTGGATATTGTCCGACCTAGCCTATTCCGAGCTTTATTTTGATGGCAATCCGACGCCCTCGATCCTTCAAGTCAAAGGCGCAAAGGATGTTGCGGTCGAGTTTACCTCTTTATCCAAAACCTATTCGATGGCGGGATGGCGCATCGGTTTTGCGGTCGGCAATCAGCAATTGATCGCCGCGATGACACGGGTAAAAAGCTATCTCGATTATGGCGCATTTACACCGATACAGGCCGCCGCTTGCGCAGCACTCAACGGCCCACAGGATATCGTCGAGAAGAACCGCTTGCTCTATCACAAACGCCGCGATGTTTTGGTCGAGGCATTTGGCCGTTCGGGTTGGGATATCCCGCCACCGCGCGCGTCTATGTTTGCTTGGGCACCTTTACCTCCTGCGCTAGCGCATCTCGGCAGCCTGGAATTCTCCAAGCAGTTGCTAACCCACGCCAAGGTCGCAGTGGCGCCCGGCGTTGGCTACGGCGAGGACGGCGAAGGCTTTGTCCGCATTGCAATGGTTGAAAACGAACACCGCCTGCGCCAAGCAGCGCGCAACGTGAAGAAATATCTGCAATCTATGGGTGTCAACACGCCGAGCCAATCGAAGGCGATATAGGTTCCAACATGCCCAAAGCCGATTTCGCCTTTCATCACCGTTTTCGTGTGCGCTGGTCAGAAACCGATGCACAGGGTGTGGTGTTCAATGCGCGCTATCTCGATTATGCCGATATAGCGATCACCGAATATTGGCGCGCGGCAAAATTGCGCGAATTGGCGGGTGATGAGCCGATGGAGTTCCATGTCAAAAAAGCGACTGTCACCTGGTTTGCGCCGATCAAGCCCGACGAAATGATCGAAGTGATGGCGCGAACAGTGGCTGTCGGGCGCACCAGCATCACGCAAATGGCCGAGATTCACGGTAGCCGCGATGACCGCGCCGATGACCTGCGCGCAACTGTGGATATGGTCAGCGTCCATGTTGATCTGGCGCAGCACAAGCCGATGCCATTGCCTGCGTGGATTGGGGCTATGTTCACCGAATTTGATGCACGGGCGCCTGGTGTGACGCTTGCGAGCGAAGTCGTGCAAGGATAGGGTTTGGCCATGCCGTCATTTCAAAAATCCTTTATGCTGTACACGTTGCTTGCCGGGATTCTGCTTGTTGGTTCATGCAAACGCTCAGAAATTGATGCTGACCGGCTCGAAACATCCAAAGAATTTCCAAAGCCGTTTCGCTCTGTTTCGCAAGCAGGGGATACCCAGTTTTCCAACGAAGCCGCGCGCGATGAGGCGGGTGAGGCCAAGTTCGTCATGGATTGGGCAGGAATTCAACCAGGCACAACAGTTGCCGATATAGGTGCGGGTGAAGGTTACTACACCATCCGGCTGGCCGAACGGGTCGGGGCAAAAGGCCGCGTTCTGGCTCAGGACATCAACCGTGGTGCCCTTGACCGGCTTGGTGAGCGCGTTACCCGCGAACGGCTTGACAATGTTGCCATCAAAGAAGGCGCGCTAGATGATCCGCGGCTTCCGGAAAACAGCTTTGACCGGGTGTTCATGGTTCACATGTATCATGAGGTTGGCGAGCCCTATGCGTTTCTATGGCGGCTCCGACCAGCACTTGCCAAGGGTGGCCAAGTGATTGTTGTCGACCGCGACCGGTCAACGGAAAAGCATGGCATTCCGCCAAAATTGCTGTTCTGTGAATTCGACGCTGTCGGCTACCGCTTGACCGGGTTTAGTGAGCAACTCAATCTGGGCGGTTATATGGCGCGGTTCGAGCTGACTGAAAAACGTCCCGAACCCGGTGCGATCAAGCCTTGCGGCACTAGCCCAAAAAAATGACCCCCAACCCCTAGGGGGTGGAGGGTCAAGCTGCAAACCTGCCATTGGGGTTCGGGGGATAGGCAGGTGGCAAGCACTGCACGACTCGCTGTAGTTTGTATATATACACAATTTTACATATTCGTGTCAAAACACTGACGCGACAGTTCAGTCGCCGTCAAATCCGATCAGGCTTTGGACCTGTATCCCAACGTCCCGCAATTTCTGCGCACCGCCCAGATCAGGCAGATCAACGATAAACAATGCTTGATTTACAACACCGCCGCCAAGCGTAATCAACTCAAGTCCGGCCATCGCGGTGCCGCCGGTTGCGATCAAATCATCTACCAGCAGAACTTTTTGACCTGCGCGCACATGCCCGACGTGCATCTCGATCCGGTCGCTGCCATATTCGAGCAGATAGTCCGCGCCAATTTTCTCGCCCGGTAGCTTACCCGGTTTACGGAGCATAAGCTTACCCAGACCAAGCGCATAAGACAGTCCGGCAGCCACGATAAAGCCCCGCGCTTCAATGCCGGCGATCAGTTCGGTGTCGGGTGCAACCATAGCCGCCAGCCGGTCAATCGTCGCCCGAAAACCCGCGCCATCGAGCAACAATGTCGACACGTCGCGGAACATGATCCCGGGCTTGGGATAGTCCGGAATGTTGCGGATAAGCGCGGCGAGGTCGGCATTTTTGGTCATTTTCGTTATATGCCCAACCCGCAGCAAAGCCTCAAACGAAAAAGGGCGGCCTATCTCTAGGCCGCCCTTTTCTGCATTCCCAAAGGAAAAGCCTTACTTGACTTCGACGGTACCGCCAGCAGCCAAGATCTTCGCCTTGATTTCTTCGGCTTCGGCCTTGTTGACGCCTTCCTTGATCGCCTTTGGCGCGGACTCGACAAGAGCCTTTGCTTCAGTCAGACCAAGCTGGGTGATCGCACGGACTTCCTTGATGACAGCAATCTTGTTGCCGCCGTCGCCGGTCAGGATGACGTCGAATTCGGTCTGCTCTTCAGCAGCAGGTCCGGCTTCGGCGGCTGGGCCAGCAACTGCAACCGCAGCAGCAGCCGAAACGCCCCATTTTTCTTCCAGTGCCTTTGCAAGGTCAGCCGCTTCAAGAACGGTCAACTTCGAAAGGTCTTCTACCAATTTAGCAATATCGGTCATGTTAAAAACGCTCCAATTTCTTCATATATTGAGGGCCCGGTCACAGGTTTCTAAGGTCTGGAGCCGCCGCCGGTTAAACGATAATATTATGCGGCCTCTTTGGTGGCATAAGCCCCAAAAACGCGTGCCAGCTTTCCTGCCGGTGCAACAACGACCTGGGCGATCTTGGTTGCCGGAGCTTGAACAAGTCCGATCAACTTTGAACGCAAGGCGTCGAGCGAAGGCAATGAAGCCAAAGCCTTGATGCCATTCACATCGAGAACAGTCGCACCCATCGCACCGCCGACAATTTCTAACTTGTCATTGGTCTTGGCGAAATCGACGGCTACCTTTGCGGCAGCAACCGGATCGGTCGATGTGGCGA
>JANMPK010000292.1:0-2752 GCA_031369825.1 Sphingomonadales bacterium | reverse complement strand
AAGGAAGCCAATGACCGCGGCCAGCCAGTTTTGGTCGGCACTGTGTCGATTGAGAAATCCGAATTACTCTCCGAATTCCTTGAAAAAGAAGGTGTTGTCCACAGCGTCCTAAACGCGCGCTTCCATGAGAGCGAGGCGCATATCGTGGCGCAGGCTGGACGATTAGGCAGTGTTACGATTGCTACCAACATGGCGGGTCGCGGTACCGATATCCAATTAGGCGGCAACTTTGATTTCCGTTTGGAAGATGAGCTTGGCGAAATGGCCGAAGGGGCCCAGCGCGATGCGGCAGTTGAAGCACTGAAGGCAGAAATCGCAGCTGAAAAAGCGCAAGTCATCGAAGCCGGCGGCTTGTTCGTGCTCGCCACTGAACGGCACGAAAGCCGTCGTATTGATAACCAGCTGCGCGGTCGTTCTGGACGGCAAGGTGACCCTGGTCTGTCGCGCTTCTATCTATCGCTTGATGACGATTTGTTGCGGATATTCGGCTCGGAAACGCTGTTTTCAAAGATGATGAACTCGTCGCTCGACGACGGTGAGGCGATTGGCGGTAAGTGGCTGTCGAAGGCGATTGAGACTGCGCAAAAAAAGGTCGAGGCGCGCAACTATGATATCCGCAAGCAGCTTGTGGAATATGATAATGTCATGAATGACCAGCGTAAGGTCATTTACGAACAACGCAGCGATATCATGGACGCCGATGCTGTCGATGATGTGGTCGAGGACATGCGTAACGACACTGTCAATACTTTGGTTGGCGACCATTGCCCGGTCGGCACCTATCCTGAACAATGGGACGTCGAGGGCCTTAAGCAGCGCTGTGCAGAGGTGTTAGGATTGGCGCCCAGTTTCGAGAGCTGGATGCAGGAAGAGGCAATGGAGCCCGAGGTCATTGAAACCCGCCTTGCTGATATGGCCGCCGAGAAATTTGCGGCCAAGAGCGCTGATTTGGACGAGACCGTTTGGAAACAAGTCGAGAAAAGTATTTTGCTGCAAGCGCTCGACTCGCATTGGAAAGAGCATTTGTCGACGCTCGATGCGCTGCGTCAGGTGATCTATCTGCGTGCCTATGCGCAGAAAAACCCGATCAATGAATATAAGCAGGAATCGTTCGGGCTGTTTGAACGCATGTTGGCCGCAATCCGTGAAGACGTGACCAAAACCATCGCCACTAACGAATTCCGTGCCGAAGAAGAAATGACGTTGCCCGAATTGCCCGAGCTTCCCGATTTTCTGACTACCCATATTGATCCATTTACCGGTGAAGACGATAGCGACGATTTCGATGCAGCGTCGAGTGGACTCATTACTACAACCCGGCCAGGCGCGGCTCGGGCCAATGATCCGTTTGCAGATAATCCCGACATCCGTCGCAATGACCCATGTCCCTGCGGTTCTGGTCAGAAATATAAGCACTGTCACGGCGCATATTGATTGAGTCATCATAAGAGAATGCACTGATGCTCTGGCTGACTGGTCTCTTCGCTCTCGTTGCGCTCGTTTACGCGTCGATCGGCTTTGGCGGCGGGTCAACCTACAGCGCTTTGCTCGCGTTATCGGATACCGATTATAGGCTCATTCCGGTGATCGCGCTTTTGTGCAACATCATTGTTGTGTCCGGCGGCACGATAAGGTTCATGCGCTCTGGACTTATCAATTGGCGCAAAGTGCTGCCGCTGGTTGCTGTTTCTGCGCCCTTGGCCTTCATTGGCGGGCTGATGCCACTCAAGCAGTCGGTATTTTATTTGTTGCTTGGTAGCGGTTTGTTGCTGTCTTCATTGGTTCTGCTGGTCCGCGTGGAAACTTTCAACACCAAGCGTCTGCCGCAGCCTTTATTGCTTGCCATATCAGGGGCTGTGGGTTTGCTCGCGGGACTGTCGGGTATTGGCGGCGGGATTTTCATGTCGCCAGTCCTGCACCTCATTCGCTGGGCAGATGCGAAGCGGATCGCGGCGTTTGCATCATTCTATATCTTGATCAATTCGATCACTGGTATCGCCGGACAGCTCGTCAAAGCCGGACCAGTATCGCTGATGAATCCGGCAGCGGAATATTGGCCGTTAATGCTTGCAGTATTGGTGGGTGGTCAGATCGGCGGTTATCTCGGTTTAAAGCTGCTATCGCCGATTTTGCTAAGACGCCTTACGGCATTGCTCGTTGGCTATGTCGCCCTTCGCTTGCTTTGGCAGGGCTGGCAACTGCTCTGAATATAAATTTCATTACTTCAGTGTCACATCGGCAGTTACGATGTCGGTTAGCCAATCCATCACTGCACGCACACGAGCGACCTTACTCAAATCCTCGTGCACGACGATCCAGAACGCTCTTCGGATATTGATAGTTTCGGGGAGTATCGGAACGAGCGAGTCATCGTTGAGTCCGATAAAATGCGGCAGAACAGCGATGCCAAAGCCAGCCTTTGTCATGGCATGCTGGACGTTTATGCTGGAACTGCTGATGTCTGGTGCAAGACCGCTGCTGATTTCCGAGAGATATCGTAACTCTTCGGCATAGATAAAATCGTCGATATATCCGATTAGTGATCGACTTTGCAGGTCAGATACGTGAGAAATTATATCGTGCGTCGCTACATATTCGTGCGACGCAAACAGGCCGAGGCTATAATCGGTTAGTTTCCTTGCTTTCAAAGGGCCACGTGCAGGTCTTGCAAGCATGACGGCTAAATCTGCCTCGCGTTTCGATGGGTTTAGAAAGCCGTTGGTACTGACGATTTCTAAGGTGATTTCCGGAT
>JANMPK010000267.1:0-5717 GCA_031369825.1 Sphingomonadales bacterium | reverse complement strand
GTTAGATTTAAACACGGGGCCCTGTCAGATGAGCTTGAGAGGTGTGCAACTAGCAAGGCCGCGCTCGTCTTTCGGAAACAGCATCAAGCAGAGCTCCGGGGCGAAGCACTACTCGAATGGGCCAAAGTGCGGACGAATGCGATAGCTTCGAAAAGCGAAGAGCGCCGACTAAAAAAAGAACTAGCAGACCAAAGAAGCGCAGACCGATTGAGTGAAATGAGGCGAGCAGACGAACTACGCTTGCTTGAAATCATCCGACTCAAATCGGCTGGCCACACTCACCAAGATATCGCAACTCTGCTAAATCTCTCACGAAATTCTATTGGTCGATGGGTCCGTCGAGCAACCAGGCAAGTTTTGAACCACTCGGAAAATGCGGACGTGGCATCACAGATCATGAACCCAAGAGCCAGGGCCCGTAGCTGGAACAAGGTCGACAACCACCATCGCTTTCATTTCGAAATGGAGCGGTATCCTGAAATATCAGTACGTTACAGCGCTGCAGCCATAGACATTGATCGAGCGTGGGCTCGCGCTGCTTGGATGGAGACCGTTGTTGCGGTGCTCGAAGCTCAGAACGACGAATTAAGTGATCCCGGTTATGAGGGTTTGGCTAAATATCGAAAAAATGGCTCTTAAATTCCTTTCGGAAACCATGGAGAATATATGCCTGTTCAAGATCATCCTCTTTATAACGATTGGTCGTTCAAACTCGATCTCCTGAAAGAAGCAAATGATTGCTACCGCGCTGCCATTGTTGGCAGATTGGATCAGCATGCGATCAGATCGCTGCGCTTCAATCTCGACAATGCGCAACGAGAATTCAACGAAGTTGCGAATGTCATCGATACCTGAGGGTTCGCTCGGCAAAAAGCCTTTTGCCGAAGCTATTAGCCTTGCTGCGACGGAATTTTAGGAACTCTAAACTAAATTCCTGCGGCTCGCGCCGCCCACCCTTAATGCCGCATGCCCATGGTGGTGCTCTCTTCGCAGTCACGATCAACGGCAGTTGCGCCATATTTTTCATCCATTGTAACCTCTCGCCCCACCTCCACGAACCAGTGGCAGGACCGCAACTTTGCTGGTCCACCCCCACAGGCCAACGGGCCTGACCCTATCTGGAGAAGATTGATGAGCAATATGATGTTGAAACTCGCTGGCGCCGCTGCCGCGCTTTCCGCTGCCGCCACTTTGGCCGCTGCACCTGCTGCTGCCGCTGAAGGCAAAGAGCGTTGCTATGGAGTATCGCTGAAGGCCAAGAATGATTGCGCCGCAGGCCCCGGCACCAGCTGTGCTGGCACGTCTACCGTCGATTATCAGGGCTCTGCCTGGAAATATGTCAAAACCGGCGCTTGCGAAAAAATGGGTGGTTCGCTGTCGGCAAAGGCAGACAATATGAAGCCGGTTCCGATGAAGGGCTAAGCCTGATAGAGTTTGCGGATGGACATAACGCCTGCCTCCTTGCGCTCTGCCAAACCAGCCAACCTCCCTCCCTTGGTCGGTATTGGTTTGAAACCGCAACATTATGAGGCGTTGCTCGACCCCGATAGCCCTTCGGGTCGCCCCGCTTGGGTCGAGGTTCATCCGCAGAACTATTTTGGAGATGGTGGTCCGCCACACCGCTGGCTGACCGCCATCGCCGAAGAATATCCGTTGAGTTTTCATTCAGTCGGTTTGTCGCTTGGTTCGGCAGATGGCTTGAACGAGCATGACTTGGACAGGCTCGCCATATTGTGCGGGCGGTATCAGCCAGCGTCAGTTTCCGACCATCTCAGTTTCTCGGGCAATGCGCATAATCGCTTTGCCGACCTATTGCCCGTCCCATATACCGCAGCATCGCTCGACCATTTCGCTGGCGAAATCGGTAAAGTGCAGGACCGCTTGAAACGGCCCATCCTGATCGAAAACCCGTCGCGATATCTGGCCTATCAAGGCGACGAGATGGGCGAAGTCGAGTTTATCGAGCGGCTCATCAGCAAGAGCGGCTGCGGACTTTTGTTCGACATCAACAACGTCGAAGTGTCCGCCACCAATCTCGGCTTTTCCGCAAGCGAGTATGTCGATGCCATCCATCCCGACTGGGTCGGCGAGATCCATTTGGCGGGCCATGCGGTTGAGCAGCACGATAGCGGGCCGTTGCTGATCGACGACCACGGAAGCTGCGTCACCGATGCCACATGGAGCCTCCACCGCCGTTTCATAGAACGCGCTGGTGCGAAGCCGACGCTGATCGAATGGGACACCGACGTTCCCGAACATGCGGTGCTGATGGCAGAGGCGGATAAGGCGCAGGCGACGATGGTTGAGATTTGCCATGCCTTCGCTATCTGACACGCAAACCAACTTCATCGAAACAATCAATGACGGCCCCGAAAGGCTCGACCCCATGCTGTTCGCAGGGCCGCCAGACCGTGTACTGCTTGGCTTAATGGCCCACGCCAACACCATCAGTCATGCGCGCATAGTAGCGCTCGAAGAAACCTTCCCGCTCACCCGCCAGCATTTTGGCGATGCCGTATTCAACGCGCTCGCTCGCGACTTTGTCGAGACCAGGGCCGCCAGAGCATGCGACGCGAACCGCATCGGGTTGGGCTTTCCGGATTATTTAGGAAAAACTCCGTTCGTCCTGAGCTTGTCGAGCCGTAGGCCACCGAAGGTGAACGACAGTTTGGACCGCCTGCACTTCGACAAGCTCAGTGCGAACGGAGTGGGTATAGAAGCAGATACGAGAGAACTCGCAGCAATAGAATGGGCATGGCTTGAAAGCTATCACGCCGCCGAAGCAAAACCTTTAATGCTTCCTGATCTCGGCGAATTAAGTGAAACCGCGTTGCTTGCCCTGCCCGTCGCCCCACATCCTACAGCACGTATAGTCGATATCTCATCACCAATCGCTTCGGTTTTGCAAGAATTGGCGGGTCAGCAGCCAGCGGCAATATTATGCGTCCGCCCCGATGCCGAAGTGCAGCTGGTTCCGCTGGATGCTGTCCAACGGGCAGTTTTTGCAGCATCGGCCGGAAAAAGCGCGGCGCTCGGTAACCTTCTGGCTGCTGCTATCGAACAGGCAGGTGAACAGGCTCTGTTTGAGCCGATCCTTCACCTCATCGGCGCAGGCGCGCTGGTCAAAGCCGGATAAGCTATGAACGCGATTATTGCCCCCTGTAACCGTTTTGCCGCGTCGCTGTCGGCACCGTGGATTGACGCAATCATGCTGTTGTTCGTCCGCATCTCGCTGGCAGGCATTTTCTGGCGCTCAGGCCGGACCAAAGTCGATGAAGGCAGCTGGCTATCGGTCAGCGACACCGCCAAATTCCTGTTCGAAGAGGAATATAAGAGCGTCCCGCTGCCCCCCGAATTTGCGGCTTATATGGCGACCTATGCCGAACATCTTTTCCCCATTTTGCTAGTCGTTGGCCTGTTCACCCGGTTGTCGGCGCTAGCGTTACTGGGCATGACGATGGTTATCCAGATCTTCGTCTATCCCGAAGCTTGGTGGTCTGTGCATATGATCTGGGTGGCGTTGGCACTTGTGCTCATCGTGCGCGGTGGTGGCAGCATGTCGCTCGACCGGTTGCTGACCAGAAAATGATCGCGCGCGAGGAAACCCTGCGCGACTTGATGACCCGTGCACAAGGCGGCGATAAGCAGGCTTATGCGGTTTTGCTCGAACAGACCGGACGCTGGCTCACCCGGTTTTTCGCGCAGAAGATTTCGCCCGATGCGGTCGATGATCTGGTGCAGGACACGTTGATCTCGCTCCACCGCAAGCGCGCGAGTTATGACCCTGCCCGTCCGTTCCTGCCGTGGCTGGCCGCCATCGCACGTTATCGCTGGGTCGATCGTTTGCGCCAGACCTATCGCCACGCCGCCGACGAATTGCAGGATCAGCACAGCGAGGGCAGCCATGAAGATGTCGTCGGCGCGAAAATTAGCATCGACCGCCTGCTCCACCAGTTGCCCGAGGGTCAGGCGCTTGCCATCCGGCTCGTCAAAATCGACGGCCTGAGCATCGCCGAGGCCTGCGCCAAATGCGGCCAGTCCGAACCACTGGTCAAAGTAAATATACATCGCGGCCTCAAACGCTTGGCCGCGCTTATTGAGAGTGAATGAGATGACGCAAAAATTCGATATCGCGGCGTTGGTCGATGATCTAGAGCCGGTCACGGCGCTGACCCCGCGCCGTCCGTTGCTGATCGCGGCGGCAATTACGGGCGCGATGCTGGCATTGGTGGCGATGATGCGCGGTGTGCGCCCTGACGTGCTTGCCGGGCAACCCGATGCGATGTTCCTCATTCGGTCGGGCATTTTGTTGTTGCTCGGCGGCGGCACCGCGCATGCGGTACTGGGCATGGCCAGCCCCGCCGTCGGCAAGCTGCAAATGAGCTGGCAAATGGCGCTGGCCGCCGCGTTCCTGTTCCCGATTGCTGCGCTCATTGTCGCAACGACCGGCGATATGGGCAATGCGATGGCCGAAATGTACTCGGTCGGCCAATGCCTGATGTTCAGCGCGATTGGCGGCGTTGCGACTGCGGTGCCGATGATATTGCACCTGCGACGGGGCGCGCCGACATCGCCAGCGCGCGCCGGCTGGCTGGTCGGGATAGCATCGGGGGGGTTGGGTGCGTTCGCCTATAACCTGCACTGCCCGTTCAACAGCATCGTCTATATCGGGATGTGGTACACGCTGGCGGTCGGGTTGTGCGCGGTGGTAGGGCGGTTGGTCGTGCCGAGGTTGATTAGGTGGTAAAGCACAAACCATAAACTCATTGTCACCCCCGACTTGATCGGGGGTCCATGGTCTAACTGTCAGGCCATGGATTCCCGCTTTCGCGGGAATGACAATGAAATTTAAGGGGATTTAAGACCTCGCAGGCAACCCTGCCGCGCGTAATGCGGAATGCGCCTCCGCGATGCTGTGCTGGCCGAAGTGGAAAATCGACGCGGCCAGCACCGCACTGGCATGGCCTTCACGCACACCCTCGACCAGATGGTCCAGATTGCCCACGCCGCCACTCGCCACTACTGGCACATTGACTGCATCGGCAATCGCGCGGGTGAGCGCAAGGTCATAGCCATCGCGCGTTCCGTCGCGGTCCATGCTGGTGACGAGGAGTTCGCCAGCACCTAATTCCGCCAGCTTTACCGCGTGCTCCAGCGCGTCGATGCCGGTCGGATTACGCCCGCCGTGGGTGAAGATTTCCCATCCTTCGACAAGCTCAGGACGAGCGGGGTTTCTTTTGCCCGCGCATCGACCGAAGCAACCACGCATTGGCTGCCAAAACGCTCGGCGATATCCGCTACTACTTCGGGCCGGGCCACCGCCGCGCTATTGACCGCGACCTTGTCAGCGCCTGCCAGCAGCAATGCCCGCGCATCGTCAGCGCTGCGCACCCCTCCGCCGACAGTCAGCGGCATGAAGCACACCTCCGCCGTGCGCCGGACGACATCGATAATCGTCCCGCGTCCTTCGTGGCTCGCACCGATGTCGAGGAAACAAAGCTCGTCCGCCCCCGCCGCATCATAAGCCTGCGCCTGCTCAACCGGATCGCCCGCATCGCGCAGGTCGATAAAGTTCACGCCCTTGACGACGCGGCCATTGGCGACATCGAGACAGGGGATGACGCGGATGCGGACGGTCATGACGCCAACACAACAACTATGCTGGACGTAAGACCCAGCCAGATCAGGATTCGCGCTATCGTTATGATCCAGTACGC
>JANMPK010000228.1:0-1609 GCA_031369825.1 Sphingomonadales bacterium | reverse complement strand
GCCCGAGCGCTTCGAACGTATGGAGGCTGGGATAAAGATGATCCGCGCGCATTCGGTTGATTTGGTGCAAGCCGACGCCGCTGACTTTGTTGAGGCAAGGATGGCGACACCACAAGCCTCAGGCACCACCCGCGTTTTGATGCACAGCATCGTCTGGCAATATTTGCCGGAGGCTGTGCAGCAAAGGATACAGGCTGCGATCGGCGATGCCGGTTCAAAAGCGACAGCCCACAAACCGCTCGCGTGGATAAGCTTAGAGACCAACCGCGCCACATTCCGGCACGAACTAAAAGTCAGCTATTGGCCGGGCGGCGGCAAACCGTTGTTGTTGGGCGAGGCCCATGCGCACGGAATTTGGCTGAACTGGCTGGGTGCTTAAGCTAAGAAACTCTCCATTGCCGCGTTTACCGCATCCGGCTTTTCCCAGATCACAAAATGTCCGCAGTCATACACAGGCTGGACCACGACATTAGGAACAACCGTCTCGATACCGTCGATATTGCTGGCGGGCAGCGCCAAATCATCCATCGCCCAGATCAATAGCGTCGGAACGTTGAGCTTGGGAAAATCGCCGCTGACGAACGCGGGCATTTCCGCCTCCTCGTCCATATCGGGCACCACCAATGCCGAAGCGCGGTACCAATTCAGCATCCCGAAACAGGCATCCCGGTCCCCCCAATCTGCGAGCAATGCGGCACGCTCTTCGGGGGGCATAGCACTTGGTTTATCCCATTTGACTGCTTTCGTCATAAGGCCAGTCAGTCCCTTTTCACGAATCAGTTCGTCGTTGGCGGGATCGCGGAAAGCACGGATATATTGGCTTGATGCCCGCTGGTTCATGTCGGTGATTAACAGGCGCTGGAACAGATAAGGATGCGGCGCATTGGCGATAATCGTGCGGGTCACGCGACCAGCCCATGCAGGATTAAACCCGCCAGGTTGGCCGTTGAGCGCAACGCTCCATGCAATCGCCCCACCCCAGTCGTGGCCAGCTATAGTAAAATCCTGCACACCCAGCGCATCGGCGAGTGCAAAAATATCTGCGGTCAGCTTGTCGGCGGTGTAGGCTTCAACTTCTTGCGGTTTCGACGTACCGCGATAGCCACGCTGGTCGGGGGCGATACAATAAAAGCGGTCGGAAAAAGCGGCAATCTGGTGTCGCCACGTGCGGTGCGATTCGGGGAAGCCGTGGAGGAAGATAATGGCCGGATTTGCTGGGTCACCTGCCGTATACGCATCCATTTCGATGCCGGTAGAAAGGGAAAGGCGGCGATGAATCTGTTCGGTCAAAGTTCGCTCCGGGTAAGGGGAATCTCCGGAATAGGTATAAACTCGTCACTATCGCCCTGTATTGTATCGAATAACCGATTTTTCCAATCGGACTTCGCCTGATTGATACGGTCACGCGAGGACGAAACGAAGTTCCACCACACATGACGCGGGGTCGTGAACGCCTCTCCGCCAAGCAGCATCACGCGCGCGTCGGTGGTAGCCTTGAGCGTCATCGCCCGTCCCGGCGCCAGAACATATAGGCTATGGCGCTCCAGCTTTTCGCCGTCGAGTTCAGCATCGCCCAATGCTACGACAACCGCGCGCTCATCGGCCTCAG
>JANMPK010000187.1:0-2180 GCA_031369825.1 Sphingomonadales bacterium | reverse complement strand
TCGGACGAAAGCATGAATGATACAGCCCTAACCTACGCACAACGCCTGATTGCATGCGAAAGCGTAACACCTGCCAACGGCGCAGTCTTTGACGCGTTGGAGGCAATGCTGTCGCCGCTCGGCTTTACCGTCGAGCGTTTCTTGTCAGGCGAAGGCGATCACGACCCCGCGCACGGCGCGCCAGTTGAAAATCTGTTCGCTATTCGCGGGGACAGCGGCCGCCATTTCGCCTTTGCCGGACATCTCGACGTTGTGCCCCCCGGTGAGGGCTGGGGCAGCGACCCGTTTGTTCCCGAAGTTCGCGGCGATTTGCTCCACGGGCGCGGCGCGGTCGATATGAAGGGCAGCATCGCAGCCTTTGTTGCGGCATTGCATGACGTTCCAGTGGATGCAGGCACGATTAGCTTCATCATCACCGGCGATGAAGAAGGCCCGGCGATTTATGGAACGCGCGCCTTGATCGACCATATGCAAGCACGCGGCAGCATCCCCGACCTATGCCTTGTCGGTGAACCCACCAGCGTCAACCGGTTAGGCGACATGATGAAGGTCGGACGGCGCGGGTCGGTCAATATGTGGATTTCGGTGGCGGGAACGCAAGGCCATGTCGCCTATCCGCACTTGGCCGACAATCCGATCCCGCGACTGGTGGCGATATTGGCTGAAATCGAAGCGATCACGCTCGACGAGGGCACCGAATTTTTCCAGCCGAGCAACATCGAGATTACCGACCTAAGTGTGGGCAACAAAGCAACGAATGTCATTCCGGCCAAGTCCGAAGCGCGGCTTTCGATTCGTTTCAATGATTTGCAAAATTGCGAAGCGCTGGTCACGCGGATGCGTGAGCTGGTCGAACGCGGCGGCGGAACGCTGACCGCGATGATATCGGGCGAAGCTTTTTTTACCCCGCCAGGTGAACTATCCGCAGCGATTGCCGATGTTGTGGAGGAAGTGACAGGTATCAGGCCCGAAGCATCGACAACAGGCGGCACATCGGACGCGCGGTTCCTGACCAAAATATGTCCGGTGGTTGAATTCGGCTTATGCAACGCGACAATGCACAAGCTGGATGAGGCTGTGGCTGTGGCTGATCTCGACGCACTGGCCGAGATTTACCGGCGGGTCGTGATGCGGGTGTTAGCTGCTTAGCGCTTTAGCACGATATAAAGCGCACCGGTGCCGCCGTGCCGTGGATGCGCAGCGCGAACTGCTGCGATAGAGCCTGCATGCCGCGACGATGCTAGCCAGTCACGCACGACGCTGGCAATCGCTCCCCTGCCCTCACCGCTGGTGCGGTCATGCGTGCGCGCTTTGCCGGTTACCAGCAAAACAACCTTCATTTTCTGCGCTATCGCTTGCTCCAATGCACCGTCGAGTCGGGCATAAGCCCCGGACAGGCCTGAACCGTGGAGATCGACGCTGACATCCGGTATAATCGCGCCTTTGTCGATCCGGCGGTCCCAATGACCATCGAGGTTATGGGGTTTAGGCGTCAATTTCCGTTCGCCTGGAGCGAAGACAAGAGGCCCATTGGTCATGCCCACCTTTGGGGTGTCTCGACTTCGCTCGACACGAACGGGTTTGGAGGGTGTCGGAGGGTTCGGAGCTTTAGCCTCAACCTTCGGCTTTGCCTTATGCAGCGGCTCTACCGTCGCAATCACCCGCCCCCAAAGCGCCTTTTCCTGTTCCCCCAGCCGCCTTGCCATTGCACAGGCCTAAAGCCCGAGCCGAGCGACCGAAGCCTTGGGCAGAAAAATCAGCGCCGACCCGCGCGCCGCCATGCCGCCTGCGATTCCGCGCGCGCGGTCGCCTGCACCCCAGAAAGTATCGACGCGGTTCGCGCCTTTGATCGCACCACCCGTATCCTGCGCGATCCAGATACCGTTAGGCTCGGCACGGTCCATCGACAGCCAAAGTGGCGCACCCAGAGGAATGAACTTGATATCAACCGCAGCGCTGGCCTCTCCGACCACCGAATAGCCCATCGCTCCGAGTGGTCCGGCACCGGTCAGCTCACGGAAGAATACGAAGCTCTTGTTTTCGTGCATGATCTTGCGCCCTTATTCTGGGTTGGCTCGTATATTGGAGACGATGCATTGCTTTGTCCAGTCGGTGTTAAGGACGCGATCCTTCTTCATCTTACCTATGCCGGTATAACCGCGACCGTTCTGACTTTCATA
>JANMPK010000158.1:0-4588 GCA_031369825.1 Sphingomonadales bacterium | reverse complement strand
AAGCGCGGGAACAGCAGCAGCGCCGGTTTGGCGCGCCTGTCCATAGCGGTAATGGCATCCAGCGGTGGCACCAGATGCCGGATATCGCCCTTGGGCGTGTCACGCATTAGTGGTCCGAATTGCGCATCGGGTGCTGATGTTTGCATCGCAGCAATCGCCTCGTTTTTTAAGGAGATGAGGCGCGGATAGGGAACAGCATCGCCGCTAATGGGATCAATCAGGGCAAATTCATCACCCATGAAACGCCAGCCCCCACGTCCCAGCATTGCCGACAAAGTCGATTTGCCCGACCCCGAAGCGCCGGTCATAATCAGCGCCTTGCCGTCCTTTTCAACCGCGCTGGCATGCAATATCAACTGCCGTCGCCAGCCCAGCGCCATTTGCAGGTTCATCCCCATTTCCGCCGCAAGCAAAGCCTGGGTCAGTGGCAGCGGCGCTGCATCGGGCAACATATAGTCGCCGTTTATCGCCACCGATGGCCGAATGTAGCGGCGTAGAAAACTGGTCGCCTCCAACCGGACGGTGAAATCGGTTATGTCTGGCTTAGGATAGTCGGCATAGAGCGCCGCCATCTGTTCAACCGGTTTGGCCCAAGCCGAACCAATGCGAAAACTTGCCGGACCCACGCGGACGCGGAATTCATACACAGGCAACCGCCTCGACCAGCCCCAACGCCGCCAGTTCCTCCAACCGTGCCGCAATTATGGCCTTGGCCTCGATACTATCGCCAAGATCAAACTGCGCACTGAGCCGTGCCGTAAGCAATGGCACATCGACCACATCCTCACCCATCGCTGCCAAAATTTCCGGCACCGGTTCGGCCACAATATGCGTAATTCCCGAACGACGCTGATAAATCAGCGTCATGCCGTCAAGCGGCATAATGATCCGCTCGTTCGCCGGTTCGGCGCGATATTGCATTGGGGCGATGGTGCCGGTCATATCATCCGGCCTAACAAAACTGTCTAAAGAATCAACGCGGCATTTGTAAGCTGGCGTAGCAGGTGAACCCGCTCTGCCCGCTTTGCAGACGGCGGATATAATTCACATAAGCCTGGCTCTGGTCATAGCTTGTTCCCGGCAAACTACGCCCGCCAAGAGCTGCCTTTACCTGTTCGCCCGTGAATTTCTGGCCGGTGGCAGGGAATGATCCCGGTGTATCGGTTGCCACAAGCTTGCCATAAGCGTCAATATTCTGCCCTGCGCCATGTGGCCCTGGAACCGGAATTTCGCAGTTCAGGACAGAGCCAGCAGCCTGCGCCAAGGCCGGTCGCACCGAAACGACAGCAGAGGCCGCAGCTGCGCCCATCATCAACGCACGGCGGCTCGTTTTCAAGCCGCCCAAACCGGTTTTTTGGCTGTCATTGTTGTCATCCATATTTGGGGCCTAGCATATCGTAGCGGTTTTTCCAGCCATAGCGCTTGCGCGTATGGCCGGCGTCTATATGTGGGACAATATGGCGGACAAAGCCTAACAGAGGGTTTCGTGAATAGCTGGCTATCTCCCCGCATCTTGATCGCGTTTTTGCTGGCGGTGGGCGGCGCAGTTGTTGCCGGGCAAATGCCCGGTCCGGTCGAGCGGGTGATGGTGGTGTTGACATCCATGCTGGTGGCACTGTTTGTGGCGGCAGACCCGCACGACCCGGTAAGCCTGCGTGCCGATAAATTCGATAACGGACAAAAAGCGGCGTCCACAGCCAGGACAGGTTTCGTTCATCCGCAACTGCAAGCTTTTATGGACGCATCAACCGATGCCATATTGATTGTCGGCAACGCGCGCGTGGTCGCATCCAACCAGTCGGCATTGCAGTTGTTAGGTGCCAATATCGTCGGCCAGAATGTGCGTGTAGCCTTTCGCCATGCAGGGGCCATCGAACGGTTGTCTGACCCCGATGCTGACCATAGTGGCCACCCGATCCGGTTGACCGGCATCGGCCAGCAAACGCAATTATGGGACATGCGCATCCAGTCGATTGGTGACGGGCAAAAGCTTGTCCATCTGGCCGACCGCAGCGGCGCGCAAGCGGCGGAAAAGATGCGCGTCGATTTCGTCGCCAATGCCAGCCATGAACTGCTGACCCCGCTTGCAGCAGTCAAAGGTTTTATCGAAACGCTCGATGATCCTGCGGCCGGTGACGACCCCGAAACCCGCGCACGGTTTTTGGGGATCATGGCCAAAGAAACCGACCGGATGCAGGCGCTGGTCCGCGACCTTATGTCGCTAAGCCGGATTGAGGCGGAAAAATATGACCCGCCGCAAAACCCGATTGATTTTGCTGCGATTGTTATCGAAACTGTCGATCAATTGCGTAACAGCCAAAAAGAGCGTGGCACTGACATTAATCTCGACATTACCGATGACCTGCCCCCGGTAATGGGCGACGCCGGACAATTGCGCCAGCTCGCCAGCAACATTGTCACCAACGCGATGAAATATGGCAGGGCTGGAACGCCGGTGTCGGTAACGCTTGAACCGTCGCGTTCAGGGGCGATGCTGGCTTTCGCGGTAGCCGACCAAGGTGACGGTATCGCGCCGGAACATTTGCCCCGTTTGACCGAACGTTTTTACCGGGTCGATTCAGGCCGCAGCCGTTCGGTCGGCGGCACTGGCCTCGGGCTTTCGCTAGTCAAACATATTGTCGATCGTCACCGGGGTCACTTAGAAATCCGCAGTGTTTTGAGCCAAGGAACTAAGGTATCTGTGCTGCTGCCGGTGGCTCCGGGTGCCATCGCCGCTCAATAGCGTCACAATATTGTAACAGCAGAGTCATTTATCGGCCATGTGGCCGGTCTAATGGCCCTTGAGCGCGGCGATAGCTGCGACGAAACCATGTTGGGGACTCTATTCATATGTTGAAGAAAATTTCACTCATCGCCGTCAGCGCACTCGCGCTTTCGGCATGTCAGGACCAAGCCAGTACCGGTGGTGCCGCAGGCGGTTCGCGTCAGGAAATCCGCATCGTCGGATCATCGACAGTGTTTCCTTTTGCCAAGGCGGCGTCTGAAGCTTTTGCCAAGGCGGACGCTTCGCGCAAGTCACCTGTGCTCGAATCAACCGGCACTGGCGGTGGTATGGAACAGTTCTGCAAAGGCGTCGGCGCGGATACGCCGGACATCACCAACGCATCGCGCCGCATAAAGAAAAGCGAGTTCGAAAACTGCCAGAAGAACGGTGTTAAGGACATCGTCGAAGTGCAGGTCGGTATCGACGGCTTGGCACTCGCCCAGTCAAACAAAGGCCAAAAATTCGCGCTGAGCACCGCAGATGTTTACAAGGCACTGGCTGCAAACCCGTTTGGCAAACCGCAGACTGCAAAATTGTGGTCGGACGTAAATCCTGCTCTGCCTAAATTGCCGATTTCAGTGTTCGGTCCGCCAACAACTTCTGGCACGCGCGATTCATTCCATGAGCTGATCATGGAAACAGGTTGCAAAACCGATGCCGCAACCAAGGCGCTGAAAGACAGCGACGAAGACAAATATAAAGCAATCTGCACCGAAATCCGCACCGATGGGGCTTTTAAAGAGCAGGGCGAGAACGACAATCTGATCGTCCAGAAGCTTGATGCCAACCCGAACATGCTTGGTATCTTCGGCTATAGCTATATGGAAGAAAACGCATCCAAGGTGCACGGCATCGTTATGGACGGCGTAACGCCAACCATCGCCACCATCTCTGACGGCACTTATCCCGGTGCGCGTAAGATGTTCATGTATGTCAAAAAGGCGCATATCGACAAAATTCCAGGCATCAAAGAATTTGTCCTTGAATTCCTTAACGGCGGTGTACTTGGAGGTTATCTGACTAAAATCGGCATGATCGCGTCAACCGATACTGACCGCGCAGCCGCTAAAGCAGCCGCTACCGGAATGACAGTATTGGACGGCAGCGATTTGAAATAAATCTGCAACATCCATCGCGTCTATGGGCATGGGCGAATCTGGAATTTATCCTGATTGGTCCATGCCCTTTTTTGGGTACCAGTTTTGCGCATTTTGCACGGCCCGCGGGCCAAGGGGGCTAGCTTGAGGATATGACTGGAACGGCGTTGCTATTCCTTATCCTTGGTCTTGGCCTTGTTGGCTGGATTTTCGGTCGTGCTCGTGCCGCAGCTTTTGTACGCGCCAGCAAAGGTGGGCCGCGTGGACAGGTTAACAGCCTGCCTTCTTATCATGGTTGGTTTGTCGCTGTCTGTGCCGTCATCCCTGCCTTCATTTTCATGTTCATTTGGCAAACGGTATCCCCGGCCCTTATTACCAATATGGTGTTGTCGGCACCCGTCGCTGCCGACCTACCGCAGGATGGCTTTGCCCGGGCAGCGATCCTTTCAGAAGCAAGGGCCATTGCACAAGGGTTTCAGGATACCGCATTTCAGTCCGGAAGCGATGCGCTGGTGCCGCTCTACAAAGATGCGCTGTCATATTATCAATGGCTTGGGTTTGCGGCGACCATGTTGTTGCTGTTTGCCGGTGGGGCATTTGCATTCACCCGTTTGAAGCCCGATTTTCGTGCCCGTAACAAGGTTGAGCGGTTGGTTATGGCGGCGTTATTGGTGGCATCTTTGGTTGCGATCCTAACGACCATTGG
>JANMPK010000145.1:0-2602 GCA_031369825.1 Sphingomonadales bacterium | reverse complement strand
ATCCGGCAACTGTCCAAGGGCATGGCGCAAACCGTGCAGCTGATGGGTACCATAGTCCATGACCCAAAACTGATTGTGCTCGACGAACCTTTTTCCGGCCTAGACGCACTCAACCAAGCCAAGTTGGAAAGGATGATCCGCGATCAGGCCGCCAAGGGTGTGACGATCATTTTTTCAACACATGTCATCGCCCATGCCGAACGACTGTGCGAGCGGATTGCCATCATCGCCAAGGGTAAGATCAGCTTTGACGGTCTGGTTTCGACCGCGCGCGACCGTTTGCGTCCGCAGGTGCATCTGGAAACCGAGAGTATCGACGGCCCGTGGCGTAGCGCGCTACCCGCCGACTGCAATGCCCAAGGCAATTGGTGGCATTTCACTTTGCCCGAAACAGGGGTAGAACCGTTACTAAAAGCATTGGTTGAGGGCAAGGCGGGGGTCAAATCGCTTTCGATCGAACGGCCCGGTCTGCATGATGCGTTTGTTGCAATAGCGGGCGAAACGGTCGCTGCCGAAATGGACCAGCCGCTGGCGGGAGAGATAGTATGAAAGAAATTATCCGCGCCGCCTTTGTTATCGCCCGCCGCGATTTCACTGCAATTATCTATTCCAAAGCTTTCATCTTCTTCCTGCTAGGGCCGTTTTTCCCGGTACTGGTCGGTGTTGCCGCAGGCAGCCTAGGCGGTCAAATCGCCAAAGAGGCTGACCGGCCGGTTGTCGGTCTTGCTTTGGCGCAAAACGAATCCACCAAGCTGATTGCGGCTCGCAACACATTATCCGAGACGATGGGGAAAACCTATTTCACCGAAATGAAAATCGTTGGTGATGCGGTAAAAGACGGCACAAAAGACCCACAGGATTATCTAAAGAAAAAAGACGATAATCTGAGCGTTATCGTTACCGGATCGCTTGAAAAGCCGGTGGTCACAGGAACCAGGCGCGCCGTTGGCAGAGAGAAAGCGGATATTGAGTTGCTCGCTGGCCATGCGCTCAATCCCGGGGCGGTAAAGCTGCCCAAAACCGAAACCAACGAAGTCGCAGAAACCGCCAATAATGACAAGCAGTTGCGAACAGTGACTGCCCAAGGCGGTCAGATCCTGATATTCTTCCTGACCATGCTGCTGGCCGGCATGGTACTTTCGAACCTTGTCGAGGAAAAATCGAACAAAATTATAGAGATATTGGCGGCGTCGATACCGATGGAGTCGGTATTTTTGGGCAAACTATTTGCTATGCTCGGCATGGCGTTACTCGGCATCGCCGTTTGGACCAGCGTCGGTTTTATCGCGATCCAGATTTGGGGACCAACTTTGCCGAGCTATCCTGAACCAGCCGTGGGTTGGCCGATGTTCATCGCCCTTGGCTTTACCTACTTTATCTTGGCCTATCTTATGCTCGGAGCTTTGTTTCTGGGGATTGGCGCGATGGCGGCAACGGTGAGGGAGGTGCAGACTATTTCCATGCCAGTGACAATGGCACAGCTGATCAATTTCTTTTTTGCATCCTACAGCCTCACCAAAATCGGTCAGCCCATTGAACAATTTGCGTGCATTTTCCCGTTCAGTTCGCCGTTCGCAATGATCGGACGTGCGGCTCAGGAAACGACATTATGGCATCACGGGGTTGCGATTGTCGGCCAGATCGCATTTGCAACATTGCTGCTGCGACTTGGTGTGCTGCTATTCAAGCGCAATGTCATGAAGTCTGGGACCGCAGGTCGAATCAAGGATAGCAACGCGCGAAAATTGTTCGGGCTGATCAAGGTGCGTGGATAAGCGACGCTCGTTCAATCGGATAAGTTGCGTATCGAAACGGGATTGACATATCTGTCAGTAGTGGCACTCTTTTACTGAGAAAAGAGGAGAGTCGATATGGCAACTGCGCCGGTAATGGAATCAACCGATCTGCCTTGGGCAGTGAATGCAGCGCCGCACGAATGGGACGTTTCGCGGCCCGAGATTTATTCCGAAAACCGCTGGCAGCCAATCTTCAAGGAAATGCGCGCGCAGGCGCCGATCAACAAGATCACAGGCAGCGATTTCAACGATTACTGGAATGTAACGACGCTGAAGCCGATACAATATGTCGAGGCACTGCCCGATATCTTTTCCTCTTCATTCGAACATGGTGGCATCACTATTGTGTCCGACGATGATTTGCTTGTGCAGATCCCTGTGGAAGAACGGATCGTCATGCCGATGTTCATCGCAATGGACCGGCCCAAACATACCGAAGAACGCCGTGTTGTAGCGCCTGCTTTCACGCCGGGCGAAATGGTGCGGATGAGCGATGATATTCGTGCGCGGACCGCTGAATTGCTCGACAGCTTACCCGTCGGCAAACCGTTCGATTGGGTTGACACAGTGTCGATTGAACTGACCACGCAAATGCTGGCGATCATTTTCGACTTTCCGTGGGAAGATCGGCGTTTGTTGACCGAATGGTCCGATTGGGCGGGCGATGTCGAACTGTTCCGCACCGAGGAAAACCGTAAGAAGCGACTGGAAAAACTCTATGAAATGGGGGCCTATTTCCAGCGGCTTTGGGACGAACGGTTGAACCGAGGCGAAGCGCCAGACCTGATTTCGCGGATGATCCATTC
>JANMPK010000137.1:0-3298 GCA_031369825.1 Sphingomonadales bacterium | reverse complement strand
CAGAACCCGGCGCGGAGCGAATAGGCTTCGCCGACATGGCCAATCCACTGGCCCCCTGTTGCGTCTTTGAGCCAGTGGATACCAAGGCCGTAAGCCTTGAAATAGCCTTTGTCGTCGTCGCCATTGCTGCCGTCGAAAATCCAGACCGGGCCGATCATTTCGGCGAAGCTTTTCCGTGTCAGAAGCGGCTTACCGTCCTTGAGTAGCAATTGCCCTACCTTCGCCAGATCGCGCGCCGAGATACGCAATCCGCCCTGCGGACTAAACGCCGAACCATTGCGGCCAAGCCGGTAGAGCTTCTCGACATCGCAACTGCCGTCGCTGGCGGGATAGACCGGGCACGGGTCCTTGCCGGTAATCGCGGCGTCGCGGGCCAGATCGCCATTGGGCCGCAGCAACGTAACCGCCTGTGCGCGCCGCCCGTCGCTGCACCCGGCACCCCAATTATAGCAGGCGTCGAGCTTCAAGGGCACCAGCACTAGTCGCGCCATCAGTATGTCGAAACGCTCACCCGTCGCGGCTTCCATGACCGCAGCAATCAACGGCGAGTTGATATTGGCGTAGCTGAAATAATCGCCGGGCGGATAGCGCAGCTCCCACGCCTTGTTTTGGGCAAGCACCACCGACAGATCGCCATCAAGCAGCAGTATATAATCTATATTGTCCCGCAGGCCGCTGCGGTGAGAGAGCAAGTGGCGCATAGTGACGGGCGCATCGGGGAAGGCGGGATTGCGCACCTGCCAGCCAAGATAGGCACCGACATCGCGGTCAAGGTCAAGCTTGCCCTGCTCCACCAGCCGCATCGCCCCCAGCGCCGCCACCAACTTGGAAATCGACGCCACCCTCACCGGATCATCGGCCTTGACCTGTCTGCCCGCCACGCCTGCATCGCCTTCAACCAAATCGGTCGTGAGGCTGTTCTGCGTGAACGAAACCTTGACCTTCGCCGGACGAATAATCGAGGCGGTCGATGTCACCTCGACATTCTTTGCCATTGGAGCGGTGCATCCGGCGAGCAACATCGCCGCCAACAGGACCGCCCTGAACATCATACCGCCGGGCACTTCCCGGCATGTTTACCAATCGCGTTGCCCTTCATTTTGACCTTGCCAACCATAGGCAGCCGGATCGCAACTTCGCTTTCATAATTAAAGGCGGTTTCACCCATGACGCCCGACAGATCAATCTCGACGGTGCCCATGCCTTCCATGCCGCAGCTCAATGTCATTCTTACATTCTGGCCGGATACGTCGAACGCCTTGTAAACGCATTTTTCAGCACCATTGCCGCCAAAAAAATCGGCCCCGGGTTTTTTGGCTTCTTCTGTCGATAGACAACTGCGGCTGGATGCACCCTTGGCGACCTCCTCCATGATCTGGCGCTTTTCAACGCTGCCCAGCGTCGGCACATCAATATCGGTGAAGGCGAACTTGGTTTCCCAAAGCCCGGCCTTCATCGGGATGAACGCGTCATAGTCCATTTCGGCGGCGCGTTCAGCGCTGTTGACGGTGCCGTCGCCGTCGCGGTCTGCGCTGTTGTCCGAACAGGATGATAAAGCGAGAAGCGTGATGGTTGCTCCGGTTGCGACCCAGAATTTCATCATGCCGGGCAATCCCCGATGCGTTTGCCTTCGATCTTACCCTTCATTGTCATGGAACCCATTGGCGGGCCATCGGTGCTTTGTTCAATGTTCATCGCATAGCTCTCGGCACCAAAGCTGCCTTCCATTTTGCTCGTGATCGTCATGTTGCCGCCCGGTTTGCAAGTCATGGCAACCTTCATGCTGTTGCCCGACCGGTCCAGTTCTTCGAACGTGCAATTCGCTTCGGGCGGCGCACCGAAGAAATCGGAACCGGGCTTTTCGGCCTGTTCTTTGGTCATGCAGCTTTTCGTCGTCATGCCTTCGGCCATTTTTGCTTTCATCATTTCGGCGGCTTGTGGAGGCAACCCTTTGCCCTCTACCGAACTAAAGCTGATTTTCGTTTCCCATTCGCCGGGCTTCATGGCCATCGCGCCGCCATCGGCCATTTCTGCCTTGGCTTCGGTGGCGCTTACCTTGCCGTCGCCGTCGGCATCTGCGCCTTTGTCAGAACAAGCGGTGATCGCCAAAGCAGCCGCGCCAACGAACAGAAACTTACGCATAGATTTTCCTCCCAAATAATAATGACCCGAGTTTTGTCTTGGTCGGGTAGAAAAAGCAATGCTGTTCAGGGGATGACATTTGCGCATTGATAGCACATATAGCGAACATGGCTGAACTCATCATTCGTCGGGGACTCGAAGAGCCCGAGACCGACGGCAATTTCATTCCGCATAAGCCCGAACGCCCGGCAAAGGCCGAAGGGGGGCGGCCGTTCAAGGTTGTCTCCGAATATAAGCCCGCTGGTGACCAGCCGACGGCGATCCGCGAGCTGGTCGACACCGCGCTGACCGGCGAGCGCGATCAGGTGCTGCTCGGGGTGACCGGTTCGGGCAAGACCTTCACGATGGCTAAGGTCATCGAGGAGCTGCAACGCCCCGCGCTCATCCTTGCCCCGAACAAGATATTGGCGGCGCAGCTTTACGGCGAAATGAAGAGTTTTTTCCCCGAAAATGCGGTCGAATATTTTGTTTCCTATTATGACTATTACCAACCCGAGGCCTACGTCGCGCGGTCGGACACCTATATCGAGAAAGAATCGTCGGTAAACGAGGCCATCGACCGGATGCGCCATTCGGCCACGCGGGCTTTGCTGGAACGCGATGATGTGATCATCGTTGCGTCGGTGTCTTGCATCTACGGCATCGGTTCGGTCGAAACCTATTCGGCGATGATTTTCGACCTGAAGAAGGGCGAGAGTGTTGATCAGCGCGAACTGATCCGCAAGCTGGTGGCGCTGCAATATAAGCGCAACGACACCGCTTTTGCGCGCGGGGCGTTTCGCGTGCGCGGCGACAATCTGGAAATCTTCCCGTCGCATTATGAAGATATGGCGTGGCGGATTTCATTCTTCGGTGACGAGGTCGAGGAGATATCAGAATTCGATCCGCTAACCGGCAAAAGCGGCGCGAAACTGAACACCGTGCGCGTTTACGCCAACAGCCATTATGTCACCCCAGGCCCGACGATGAAGCAGGCGACGCAGGCGATCAAATTTGAGCTAACCGAAAGGCTCAAGGAGCTGGAAATCGAAGGCAAATTGCTTGAGGCGCAGCGGCTTGAGCAGCGCACCAATTTTGACCTTGAGATGATTGCGGCGACCGGAAGCTGTGCTGGTATCGAGAATTATAGCCGCTTTCTGACCGGACGCCTGCCCGG
>JANMPK010000119.1:0-5151 GCA_031369825.1 Sphingomonadales bacterium | reverse complement strand
CAAATGCAGCCAGTACCGGCGCATTTTCGTTAAGTTCAGCATTACGAAAATGCCGGTCCATCGCTGCTGCGCCTTCTAGCAACTCTTCATAAACCGCCCATCCTAGGCCCAGCGCGAACGGAAAGCCGATCGAGCACCACAAAGAATATCGCCCGCCAACGGCCTCGTTAAACGGCAGCACCCGGCTTTCGTCGATGCCCCACTCGATTGCCTTGTCCGGATAAGCGGTTAACGCAACAAATTGCGCGTAAGGATCGTCCACCCCACCCTCACGCATCCATTCCATTGCACTTGCCGCATTGAGCAAAGTCTCGGTTGTGGAGAATGTTTTGGAAGCGACCGCGACAATGGTTTTTTGCGGATCAAAACCAGCGACTGCCTCGGCAAGCGCCACGCCATCGACATTCGATACGACCTTGACGTCATATCGTGCGCCGTCACGGCCAAGCGCATCGACGAGCAGCTTGGGACCCAATGCCGAACCGCCAATGCCAATATGCAGGACATGCTTGATGTCGCCCAATGCCCCGGCGTCGATCGCCTCAACCAAACCCCGCATCCGCGATTGCAGTCCGCGCGCATTAGCAACGGCCTCAGCACTTCCATTGCCGCGCTCTGCAGTATGTTCGGCGGCGCGGCCCTCAGTTGGATTAACAATGGCTCCGGCGAACAATGCCTCACGCTTTTGATGGAGACCGGCACCCTCGGCTAATTCGGCAAACACGGAGAGAGTATCGGGCGTAAGATGTGTTTTTGCGAAATCGAACCGTATCCCGCTCTGTTCAATCGTCATCGCCGCCACACGATCAGGTTCATCCGCAAAAATCGAGGGCAGAGATTGCGGCGCAATCTGTTCCAGCTTTCCCCAATCGGCATCGCCCATTTAACATTCCTAACCAAAATCAAGTGAATCTCTCCACTGGCCAATAGCGCGGCATGGCATTAGAAGGCCAGCCAATCTGTCAGTTCCTGACGTCAATAATTTGCGAGTATGTGTGAACCCTATAACCGATCAGCCCGACGGCCTTTCGCCAGTGCCAAAAGCCGCCGAAACACCTAAGAACACGTCTTCTGAATGGCGTGAATATGGCACTTTTCTGCTAAAGCTAGCTTTATTCGTATTCATTCTACGAAGCTTTATTGTGTCGCCTTTCAATATCCCTTCGGAATCGATGCAACCGCGCTTGTTGATTGGCGATTATCTGCTCGTTGCCAAATGGCCATATGGCTATTCCAAATACAGCCTGCCTTTTTCGCTGCCACTAATCCCGGGCAGAATATTCGCAAGCCAACCCGAGCAAGGCGATGTCGTGGTTTTCAAGGCACCGCCAAGTCAGCGCGACGACTATATCAAGCGCGTGATCGGCTTGCCGGGTGACGTCATCCAGATGCGCAATGGCATATTGGAAATTAACGGCGTTGCAGTGAAGAAGGAACGGATAGCTGACCTTGTAATACCGGTCACCCAAAACATGCTCGAAATGGCTGCACTTGAAGGCACCCCATTTGCCTGCTGGTTGCCTGATTTTGAGGAACAAGCGAAAGCAGGCGGTACGCAATGCCGCTACCCGCGTTATACCGAGACACTGCCCAACGGTCGCAGTTATAATATCCTTGATCTGGATACCGGCTTGCCTGGCGATGACACCGAAGCATTTGTTATTGGCGAAGGTCAGTTGTTCCTAATGGGCGATAACCGCGACCGCAGCGCTGACAGCCGCTTTCCAGCACAGGAAGGCAAAGGTATCAGCATAGTTCCTCAGGAAAACCTGGTTGGTCGCGCGTTCGTTACGGTATTCTCTACAGATGGATCGGCACGCTGGCTGTTGCCGTGGACGTGGTTCACAGCAGCGCGCTGGGAACGTATCGGGCAAGGGTTTTGAACGATAACGGACAGGCAGCGTGGTTGGCGCAGTTGCTTCCTGCTCCACCAACTGACACTCAAATCTACACGCGTGCGCTAACCCACGGCAGTACCGGTCAGCCCGATTACCAGAGACTTGAATTTCTAGGTGACCGGATACTGGGGTTGGTAATTGCTGAAATGCTCTACAATAATTTTCCTGATGAAGCTGAAGGGAGGCTGTCGCACCGATTGAACGCACTGGTTGCAGGCACTACCTGCGCTGAAATTGCGCGTTTAATAGATTTGCCGCACTATGTGCGACTTGGCAAACAAGCGCGTGATGATGGCGCGCAGCAGAGCGACAATGTATTGGGCGACGCTATGGAGTCACTGATTGGCGCGCTTTATATTGATCAGGGCATAGAATCTGCCCGAACATTTATAACCCGGTATTGGATGCCCTTGCTGGAAAGCGCCAATGGTGCACCGAAGCACCCAAAATCGACATTGCAGGAATGGTGCGCGGCAAATGGTCGCAAGGTGCCGGAATATGTTATAACAAAAAAAGAAGGTCCACCCCACGCAATGCTTTTTGAAGTTACTGTTATTGTCAAAGGCTATGATCCTGTCACTGCTAGTGCGAACAGCAAGCAAGCCGCCGAAACAGGCGCTGCGCAGGCGTTTTTGGAGGCGCATACATGACGCGCAAATGCGGCCATGTTGCCATTATCGGCGCACCAAATGCGGGAAAATCGACGCTGGTCAACGCGCTCGTCGGGCAAAAGGTAGCGATTGTCAGCCCGAAAGCACAGACCACACGGACGCGGATGTTAGGTGTCGCTTTGGAAGGTGAGACGCAGATCATTCTGGTCGACACCCCCGGTATTTTTGCAGCGCAGAGACGGTTTGACCGCGCGATGGTTGCAGCAGCATGGGATGGTGCGGGTGATGCCGACCTGATAACGCTGATCGTCGATGGCCGGGCCGGTGCCGGACCGAAGGTAGAAAAGGTCGTTGCGGGGCTTAAAGACAGGCCTGAGCGTAAATGGCTGGTGCTTAATAAGGTCGACATTTCAGCCAAAGAAAAGCTGTTGCTACTGACCACAAAATTGACTGAAATGTGCGATTTTGAACAGATTTATTATATTAGTGCCGCAACAGGTGACGGTCTAACCGAATTCAAAACTGCGATTGCCGATGCGATGCCCGAAGGTGAGTGGCATTTCCCCGAGGATCAGGTTTCCGACGCTTCGGACCGGCTAATGGCGACCGAAATCACACGCGAGCAGCTCTATCTGCAACTTCACGAAGAATTGCCCTATGCCAGTGCAGTCGAGACCGAAAAATATACCGAGCGCGACGACGGATCGGTCGAAATCCACCAGCAGATATTGGTTGCCAGACCTACTCAACGCGCGATTGTGTTAGGCAAAGGTGGCACGCGCATCAAGGCGATTGGCGAGGCGGCGCGGATGGAACTATCAAAGCTTATGGGCGTCAAGGTGCACCTCTACCTGCACGTCAAGGTCAAGCCCGATTGGGACGAAGACCGCAGCCTATACCGCGATATCGGGCTTGAATGGGTGGAGTAAGGCTTAGGCCTTTGCTTTCGTCTTACTCGCCGCCTTTTTCTTCGGTGCCGCCTTCTTTTTTGCTGGGGCCTTTTTCTTGCCCTTGGGTGGACCAAGCGCCGCACGGGCATCAATGAGCTGCGCTGCTTCTTCTAGCGTCAGTTCGTCGGGAGCAATCGACTTGGGTAGGGTCGCGTTGGTCGTGCCGTCGGTCACATAAGCGCCGAAACGGCCATCCATCAGCTTGATTTCGGCTTCGCTCCGCGGATGCGCACCCAAAACCTTGAGCGGCTCACGCGATGCGCCACGGCCACGCCCGCCACCAGCGGCGGCCTCAGCCAGCTTGACCACCGCTGCATTCATTCCGGTTTCAAACACATCGGCAGTCGTCTGCAAACGCGCATATTTGCCTGCATGCGCCAGATAAGGGCCGTAACGACCAATGCTGGCCGTCACTGGCTCACCGCTTTCTGGATGGGTGCCGACGGTGCGCGGCAGCGAAAGTAACTTTACCGCCCAATCAAGCCCGAGTTCTTCTGAAGGCACATCTTTGGGGATCGAGGCGCGTTTGACGACGTCATCGGTGGTCATTTCAAAATAGGGGCCAAACCGACCAGATTTTCTGCTTACTTCGGTTCCAGTTTCAGGATGCGCCCCCAAAACCTCGGGTCCGGTATCAACGGCGTCATTCGTCCCGCCAGGCTGCGCGAATTTGCGCGTGAACTTACACTCGGGATAATTCGAACACGCAACAAACGCACCGAATTTACCGCCACGCAGAGCAAGCCTACCCTCACCGCATTTCGGACAAAGGCGGGGGTCACTGCCATCTTCGCGCTCGGGGAACAAATAGGGTGACAAGAAAACGTCGAGTTCCGCGGTAATTTCCGAGGGCTTTTGCTCCATGACTTCTGCGGTAATCGGCTTAAAATCGCGCCAGAATGCTTCAAGGAATTTCTGCCACTGCGCACGACCGCCGCTTATCTCATCCAACTGGTCTTCGAGACCGGCGGTATAATCATAAGCAACATAGCGCTCAAAAAATCGTTCTAGAAATGCCGTCAATAATCGCCCTGATTCCTCTGCAAAGAAACGGTTTTTCTCTACCATCACATAAGAGCGATCTTTCAAAACCTGAATCGTCGAAGCATAAGTCGATGGCCGGCCAATACCCAATTCTTCAAGACGTTTGACAAGGCTTGCCTCGGAAAAACGTGGCGGTGGTTGGGTAAAATGTTGCGTTTTTTCGACTTCATGCTTTGCGGGTAAGTCGCCAGACACCATTGGCGGCAACAACGCCGCGTCATCGCCGTCAGTGTCATCCAAACCTTCTTCGTAAACCGCTAAGAAGCCAGGGAATTTCATCACTTGACCAGTGGCACGCAACGCTGTCTGGCCGGTGCCATCGACCAGATCGACGGTTGTGCGTTCCAACCGCGCCGACGCCATTTGGCTCGCCATTGCGCGCTTGTAGATCAGTTCATACAGGCGGCCATGATCGCCCGAACCATTTTTATCGCGCGAAAAATCGGTAGGGCGGATTGCTTCATGCGCCTCTTGAGCGTTCTTCGCCTTGGTTTGGTAGACGCGCGGTTTTTCAGGCAAGTAGCCACTGTCATAGCGATCAGCAATCGACTTGCGTGCCGCCGAAATCGCGCTGTGATCCATTTGCACACCGTCAGTTCGCATATAGGTGATCGCCCCATCTTCGTAGAGCCCTTGCGCGATCCGCAT
>JANMPK010000110.1:0-2157 GCA_031369825.1 Sphingomonadales bacterium | reverse complement strand
CTTTGAAAATGCCGTTTAAGGTGAGACCTTAGTGTGACTTTAGACGCAATTCTGGGAGTTTCAGCGACATTTAATCCCGGTGACACGAAATTCGGGTGCCGCAATAGTAACCGGGATCAGAGCCTACTTGCTGACTCCCATATGCCGCAATTCCATGCCACGCGCATGCCGCCTTTGGAATCCTTTCCATAAAGTAACGCCGTCCCCGCCCGGACTAAAGGCTTCCCAAGGTGTCCCGGTAGGTGCATTCCATACGCCGTCATCGGAATTTTCAACCGGCACTTTCAGATAGGCCGCGCGGCTTTCCTCCCCCCGCAGATGCAGCGCCAGAAACGCGGTTATGAAGTGGAGGTTGATCGCATTGATGCGGTCTTGCCGCCAGATCGGGTCTTCGAACCAGTCCATATCCCACACGCTGCCGCGCATTTGGGCGGGCGCGAGGTTGAGCGCGATGGCGTGGCCCGCTTGTTTGTAGGTGAGCAAATATCGGTCCGAGTGCACCGCCCCTGCGAACACCGCGAGCGCGCCGGTTTTGTAATCGACGACGGGATCGGCATCGCCCTGAATCAGCAGCAACGGCGCGGTGATCGCGGCGAGGCCTTCTGGCCCCCATGCACTTTTCGGGAAGCCGCCGCCCGGTGCCAGTGCGACGATGGCCTTGACGCCGGGCACGACGATCTTGCCCGCGTCCGCTGTGCCGCGCGCATATTTCTTCAACCAGCCGCCCGCGACCAGCGCCATGTTCGGCCCCTCGGGATCAAGGCTCGCTCCGCCCGCCGTCAGCACGCCATAGCCGCCTTGCGAATATCCGATCAGCGCCACCCGTTCGGGATCAATCTGCGCGCCCAAAGTCGCCCGTAACTGCGAAGTGACAAAGGCTATGTCCTGCGGCCGGTCAAAATTCGGTGCTGCGCGCTTGTCCGCTGAAATGACATAAGGGTTCGGGTCCTTGTGATGGATAGCGGCCACGACATAGCCCTTTGACGCAAGGTTTTCGGTCAGCCACGTCATGGACGCCGGTGCATTACTGTATCCGTGCGACACCAGGACCAGCGGATGCGCGGCACCGGCTGGCTTCGCATTGCGCACGGCCAATCCCGGAACCGTGAATGCGACGGGCGGCTTGGGCGGTTCGCCCCAGAATGCCGCGCGATAGGTCACAGGCTTCGCGCCTTTGCTAGCCAAGGCCGGATACCAGATATCAACGACCAGCTTTCGGTCATGCATTGGCACCGCAGCAGTTTTAACATCGGCAGACTGCAAGTCGGGCTGCGCACTGTGAATATAGGTAACGGTTCTGAAGCCGACGCCGTCTGGTCCCAGCCCCGCCAATTCGGGCGCGTCAACTCCCGTGATGCTCGGCGGGTTGTTGTGCGCCAGTAACGGTGTGGCGAGCAGCATGATTACGCAGGCCACCAATCGCTTCATCATGCAATCAATTCTGCGTTTTCGGCGCTGGAAACGGTTGGCCAAGTCAATTGCTGTTCCATCCAAGGATACTCAGCAATGAGCGAAGGGAACGTGTTTTCGCGCAAGACTTGCTGGCATAACGCTGCCGTTAAGCGGGGAATGTTCCCCAATTCATTGGTGCGCGCGACCACCTGTATAGCCCGCGAAAACCGGCCTCGGGTCATCGGCTCGGCCCGTAACTGCGGCAACAGTTCTTGCACCGCAGAAAGGCATACGGGCGTGGTAATCGTCCAGCCAAGCCCGGCAGCGACCAACGCCAGCTGTTGATGAGATGACTCCACTTCAACCATTTGTGGCAGTTTCAATTTCATGCGCACAATCTGACGCTCAATCTGTTGCCCCGTGCCAGTCAACCGCGAGAACCGGATGAACGGCAACGAAGACGGCACGCCGATCAGGTCGAGCGGCTCGCGGAAATTTTTGGGAAAGACGAAAATGAAACTCTCTTCGAACACCGGATGCAGTTCGACTGTATCACGGTGTTCAAGATTAAAGCTGCCGGTCACCAGCATGTCAATGTCGCGGGCTAGGAATTCGCCTTGATGTTCCATCGAAATTCCCGACCGGATATTCCAACGGTCGGCGCGCGACCCCAGATTACGCAAAATTGGCGCAGTCAGCTGATTGGCTAGACTGAATGACATTGCAACTGTGACACTGGATATTGGCAGGTTCGCGCCTTCGCGC
>JANMPK010000056.1:0-9249 GCA_031369825.1 Sphingomonadales bacterium | reverse complement strand
GTTTTTTTGGCGCTTGGCGTTCCGATTACCGCGCATCAATGCGTTATCAAGGTTGCGCCTTCAAATAGGCAATAATTGCAGCCCGTTCGTCAGCATTGGCGACAACAAGATACATCTTGCTGCCCTTCACCAATTTTTGCGGGCCGGTCAGCCATTTATCGAGTGTTGCGGCGTTCCAGGTGATTTTTGAACCTTTAAGTGCCGCAGAGTATTTATAACCGGGAGCCGTCCCTGCAACTCGACCGAAAACACCGCGATGCGCCGGGCCAATTTTGTTGGTGACCATACTATGGCAGCTTGAGCACTTCGATTGGTAAAGCTTCGCCCCAGCGGAAGCTTGCGGCGCGGCGCCTGGCGACTGCGCGAGGGCAACGCTGGCAATTGCCAGCGTTGCTGTCACGGCGGAAAGGATGACCGAACGGTTCATCATTTACTTGTCGATGATATCGCGGTGCATCGGGGCGAGCGCTGCGATGAGCCGGTTTTGCGCACGGAACGGCACGTCCATCTTATTCAGCGTAATCTGTAATTCTTCGACCAGCGCATAGAACGAGCCTTCGTTGACGTTCATGCCGCGATGCGATTCAGCCATCGTCCGACCAGAATATTCGCACGGACCTTTCATGATGACGCAAAATTGCTCAACAAGCTGCAGTTTGATCCGGTCCTGATCTGAGTTTTCAAAGAAGGGCTTGGTGCGCGGATTGGCAAGCCAGCGGACCATGACATCGTCCATAATCTTGGTCAGGCCTTCGCGCCCGCCGAACTGTTCAAACAGGGCAGTATCGTCAGTAATAACTGGCAAAGTCGGTGCTAAAGGCTTGATTTCGGGGTCACTAATCGCAGGCTCGGCGGCCATTGCGGACCCCGTAATGGCCATTGCGGATAAAAAGAGCGTCGATGCATGAATGATTTTCATATTAAAGTCTCCGGAAATAAATGGGCGGTTAGAAACCGATCTGAAGCGAGGCATAGGCACCATTCTGGCGGCGCAACGCGATCTGGCCAAGCCGTGCGTAAGCCAGAGTCAACGACACGTTGCGTGCGGGCGCGTAGGCGATAAAAGCATCATAGGCGTTTTCTTCGCGGAACGATGTGCCGCCCAATGCGCCTTCCAAGCGGTTTGATTTTGTTCGGAATTCGCCGCCAATCGCAAGTTTGCGGGTCAGCAAAAGCGCCGCCGATCCCTCGAACTGGGGTTTGTACCCTTGCTGTTGTCCACCAAGGCCGCCAAAGCCCAGAATGCCGTATTGGTTGGCTTTGGTCATGCGCACCGTGCCGTTTAATAACAGGCTTTGCGACAGGATGATTTTCGTTGCAGCAACGTAAAAATCAACGCCCTTTTGCTTAAGTCCAAGCGCGCCGCCGACAATAGCATCATTATCGTTGATCTTATATTGTGCACCGATGGCAATTTGCGGCAACAGGCTATCCTGTTCCAACACGGCGTCACCGATAACCCGAACTTTCGCACCAATTATCGTCTGGCTGATCGTGTAGCGATTGCCGAGCGCGAGCACATTGCCAACCTCACGAAGGTTGAAATTCTGCCGTGCTATCGACAGTTCAACGCGGTTCTTGAAATTGATTGCGCCACCGTAAGCCGCAAGCGTAAAGTCTTTGGTATCCACGCCGGTCGCGAAAGCTGACAGACCAAGTTCGTTGCGCGTACCATAGCCGCCGATTAATGCCCACGGGACAAGACCGCCGCCGCCTGCTCCTTCGATGGTTGAAACCCCGCCCGTGAGCAGCAAGCGTCCGCCGCCAGAAAGAAATGATCTTTTGTTGTCGCTGTTATCCGCACTTTCCGATCCGCTGGCCGCATCGCCTTGTTCCATCTGATCATCGGCCACATCCGAGCTGACAGCATCTGCATCAACTCTAACTTCATCGGCATAGGCTGGCACAGCTGTTGCCGCGAGAACTGCACCACATGCGATTATCCGATAGGACGTCGCCGCCCTTTTTGAAAATTTTCCCACCAATCGGCTCCCTGCTTTGCTGCCACGCAAGTCTTTGCTGGCTAACTACAAGGTACGCAGCTGCAACGATTGCGGATGCAGCCCGGCAGAAATATTTTTCGCGTGATGCTGAACCCTGCTTCAGCCACTTGCGCCGCTGACCGTTGGATCCCATCTAACGAATATTCCGGCGGTCCACTTCCCCGCCGATGCGGATGTTTTCGATGACCGACACCTCCATCTCAGATCGCCCCCAGATCGACGCCCGCACGTTTGCTTCGCTTGGCAAGCGCGATCATGGCTGGCTGAAGCCCAATTTCCATTTCAGCTTTGCCGATTATTACAACCCCGACCGCATGGGCTGGGGCAACATCCGCGTCTGGAACGACGACGAGATTTCTGCCCAGTCCGGTTTTCCGCCGCACTCACACGACAATATGGAAATCATCACTTACGTCCGCGAAGGCGCGATTACGCATAAGGACAGCATGGGCAATGTCGGTCGCACTGAGGCGGGCGATGTGCAGGTGATGAGCGCGGGTACTGGCGTTACGCATAGCGAATATAATCTGGAGGATGGTCTGTGCCGCCTGTTCCAGATCTGGGTCTTGCCACGCGAGCGCGGTGTAACACCCGCGTGGGATCAGCGCCAGTTTCCCAAAGCCGGCCGCTCCGGTGCGTTCAATGTGCTGGCAAGTGGTTATGGCGAAGATGGCGCATTGTTGATCAACGCTGATGCGCGGGTGCTGGGCGCTACTGTAGCGGCGGGTGCGACGACGCAATACAAACTGGCCGAGGGACATCATGCCTATCTGGTTCCGGCGACCGGGCGGGTGCGGATCGACGGCACCGAATACGGCGCGCGTGACGGCATCGCAATTAGTGGAGGCGGGGTGCTAGTCATAAAGGCCATCGAAGATGCCGAACTGGTGATGGTCGACAGCGGATAGGCTCGCGCGCTATGAGCAGGTCATGGCCTATGACCTGCACGAAGACTTGCTCGAAGAAACCTTCCTTGCCTCCACCGGGCCGGGCGGGCAGAATGTCAACAAGGTCGCCACCGCGTGCCAGCTGCGGGTGGATGTGTTCGCGCTCGGGCTGGAGCCATATGCGTTCCGGCAATTGAAGGTGCTGGCAGGCAGCAAGATGACGATTGGCGGCGAGCTGATTGTGACCGCGCGCAACCACCGCACCCGCGAAGCCAACCGCGCGGAAGCACGCGAGCGGGTCATCGCGTTGATCGACCGCGCGCATATCCGCAAAGTGCGGCGCATTGCGACCCGCCCAAGCAAAGCTGCCAAGGCGCGCCGCGTCGATACCAAAAAGGGCCGCGCCACAGTCAAGAAAAACCGTGGCAAGGTCAACTTCGACTGATAGGGCCCGAGCATGTACGAATTTGCCATAGATACCGCTGCACCGAAACACGAGCTCTACCGCGAGCTAGTCCGCTCAGCCGACGCGCTGACTGCTGGCGAACCCGACGGCGTCGCCAACATGGCCAATGTCGCAGCGCTGCTGTGGGAGTATCTGCCTGACGTAAACTGGGCAGGCTTTTACCGGATATTGGATGGCGAACTGGTCCTCGGGCCGTTCCAGGGCAAGGCGGCCTGCATCCGTATCGCGCTCGGCGAAGGCGTGTGCGGCGCGGCGGCGGCCAGCGGCGAAACGCAGCGGATCGACGATGTGCACAGTTTTCCGGGGCATATCGCCTGCGACGCCAACAGTGCGTCTGAACTTGTGGTGCCGGTTAAACGAGATGGCAAGGTGATCGCGGTCATCGACCTAGACAGCCCCTCGCCGATGCGCTTCGACGCTGATGACGCGTTCGGGATCGAGGCTTTGGCCGCACTGCTCTCAACCCGCATTTAAGCAAACTGCCTCATTTTGGAACAAGGCGTTGTTCCAGTGCGTAATTTACATTCGTGACATTGGCTTGAGCGACCGAAAAATGTTAAAGGCTTCTTAACCACTTGTCCTTGCGCAAACAGGGGCTGGCGATGCTTAGGGAGCCGTTAACCATGAAGACCGTCCTATTTTCAGGCCTTGCAGCGACCGCGTTGCTATTCGGCGCGAGCACAGCGGGTGCAAGCGACTCGTGGACCACAGGCAGCGAGGCCAGCGCGTCCGACGCAATGAGCCTTGTTGCAAATGGCCGTCAAGGCGGTGGCGGAATGCCCAATCCCGGGATGGGAATGCCAAAACCCGGTATGCCGCCAATGATGCACGGCCCTAAGCCCGGCATGCCGCACATGGGCGGTCCAAAACCGGGCATGCCACCAATGGCGCATGGCCCACGCCCCGGCATGCACGGCATTCCGAGAGGCGACGTTTATCGCCGCCCCTATCGCGGCTATGTGATGCCGCGTTATTGGGCGCAGCCGAGTTTCTATATTCCGAACTATACGATCTATGGGCTCAGCGCGCCGTCGCGCGGTTATAACTGGTCGCGTTATTATGACGATGCTGTTCTGACCGACCAGCGTGGCTATGTGCAGGATTACCGTTCGGGCGTGAACTGGAATGCCGGTTATGCACCACAAGGTGGCACTTATGACCGGCCCGATTACGGCCCTTCGATGCGCCCCGATGCGCAGGCTTACAACTGGGGCGATGACGGCAATGTCGCTTTCGCCTCACCCGACGGATCAAGTTACAGCTATGACGGCGAATGGGACGGCGAATATGTCGACCCGCAAGGTAATGTGTTCGAAGGCGAATGGGAAGGCTCTGTAACGCGTCACGGCGGCGTATCCGGCCCTGGTTATCCGACACCCGCGCCGCGTCATGCTGGTGCGCCTTATCCCGGCGATGTTGCTTATGGTTCAGGTGACGAGCGTCGCTATAGTTCAGCCTATGGCTCCGGTGACGAGCGTGGCTATTCTGGCGACCCCGAAAATTATAACGTTCCACGTGGTTATGAAGCTTATGAGCGTTGCCTGAAAAGCAATGGCTTAAAGGGTGGTGCTATCGGCGCAATCCTGGGCGGTGTTGCCGGTAACCGCATCGCAGGACGCGGTGACCGTTTGGGCGGCACATTGCTCGGCGCAGGTCTTGGCGGCCTTGCTGGTGTGGCTATTGAAAAGGCGACTTCCAAGTGCAAGCGCTATGAACCGCGCTACGACGAACAGTCCCGTGCGCCTTATCCTCCACAGGGTTATCCGCACGGATATCCCCAAGGTTACCCACAGCAATCGCAAGGATGGCATGGCGGGTATTATTACTATCCTCAGGCGCCGATGGTGACCGTGACCGTTGTTCCAGGCGCGTCGCACACGACAACGACAGTGACCGAGGAAGTCTATTACGAGACGGTAAAAACCTATCCGCGCAAGAAAGCTGTGCGCAAATGGAAGCCGAAACCCAAACCGCGCTGCACCTGCCGCTAAGGATGTTGCGACCCTGAAACGAGAAACCCCGCCACTGGCGGGGTTTTTTGTGGCTTATGAAGTGGTCAGTTCAGGACTTGGTTCAAACCGTTCCCAACCATCCGGCCCGAGCCGTTCCATCGGGCGATAGCGGACTTTATATTGCATCCGCGCCGCACCCTCAACCCAATAACCCAGATAAACATAAGGCAGCCCAGCCGCTTTTGCGCGCATGATATGGTCCATGATGATGAAGTTGCCCAGACCCGGGCGGCTTTCGGCCTCCGCATCGTAAAAGCTGTAAATCATCGACAGCCCGTCGCCTTGCTGGTCAGTCAGGCACGCGCCGACCAATTCACCCAAGCGGCCAAAGCGCCCCGGGGTGCGGTATTCAACAACATGGCTTTTGACTGGTGATTGTTCGACCATGTCGGCATAATCCATATCGTCCATAGTCGCCATGCCACCGACTGGGTGACGCTGCGACAAATAGCGGCGGAGCAGGTCATATTGTTCGGACGTCGACCAGGGACGACAAGCGCTTACCGCTAGATCAGCGTTGCGTTTCAATATCCGGCGCTGGGTCGCGTTAGGTTCGAACTCTTCGGTCAGCACACGCACCGACACGCAGGATTTGCAGTCGATACAGCTTGGCCGATATGCGACATTCTGGCTTCGCCTAAAACCGATACGGCCCAGCGCGTCGTTTAGTTCGTCGGCATGCGGGCCGTTCAATTCGGTAAAAACCTTGCGCTCGGTTTTGCCCGGCAAATAAGGACAAGGACCGGGATTGGTGACAAAGAACCGGGGAAACCGGACTGGTGCGCTCATCGATAATCCGTTCCGCTAGCATGCGAGTCATTATGTTCTGGAGGCTTTATGCACCTGTAAAATGAAGCTGAAAAGGGTGTTTACCACGAATTTAACCAGTGGCATTTTTACCTAGTTTAATTCCACCCGCTCGACCAGATATCCGGTGGCGCGAAGACCATCGACCAACCCCTGCAATTGCGCCGCATCGCGCGCTTCGCATTCGATATCGGTAATCAAGCCCTTGGCCGGTAGTGTCGTGAAAATCCGCTGGTGATAGATTTCGATGATGTTGACATTATGCTCGTTAAACAGCCGCATAACTTTGAACAATGCGCCCGGGCGGTCTTGCAATGTAATCCGCAACCGCGCCAAACGGCCTGACCGCGCGAGGTCACGCAGCAGCACGTTAGCGAGCAGGCGGGTGTCGATATTACCTCCGCACAAGACGATGCCGATATTCTTGCCCGCAAAATATTCAGGGTTGGCCATGACGGCAGCCAGACCAGCCGCACCCGCGCCTTCGACCACTGTTTTTTCAATTTGGAGCAAAAGGCTAACCGCCGTCTCCAATTGCGCCTCGCTCACCAGCTGGATTTCATTGACTAGCCCACGAATGACCTCAGAGGTGAACGCTCCAGGCACCTTGACCGCGATACCCTCGGCCAGCGTGTCACCTTCGCACGCCATTTGCTTGCCATATAGTAGTGCATACATTGACGGATAAAGCTCGGCCTGCACACCAACCAAACCGATATCGGGCTTCAACGCGCGTGCTGCCGTGCCCATGCCCGACAGCAAACCGCCGCCACCGATCGGCACCACCAACATATCGAGCGAGGGGATACTCTCCAGCATCTCCAACGCCACTGTGCCCTGCCCCGCCGCGACATTGGGATCATCGAACGGATGAACAAAAGTCAGACCGCGCTCGATCTCCAACTGCCGCGCATGTTTATACGCGTCGTCGAAACTCTCACCAAACAGCACAACATTGCCGCCAACGCTCTCGGTCTGCATAACTTTCACCGTCGGAGTTGGTACTGGCATGACGATGGTGACCGGTACACCAAGCCGTGTGCCGTGATAACTGAGCCCTTGCGCATGGTTGCCAGCCGATGCCGCAATCACGCCGCGTTGGCGCTGCTCGTCGGTCAACAACAACAACGCATTGAGCGCACCGCGTTCTTTATAGGCTGCGGTGAACTGGAGATTTTCAAACTTCAGATAAATATTCGCGCCGGTCAGTGCCGACAACGTCTGGCTGTGCAGTGTCGGTGTGGCGACGATAGCATCGCGGATGCGCGCATGGGCGGCACGGACATGATCAAGGGTCAATAGGTCAGACATAATTGTGGCCCTAACGCATCTGGCGCAGTGATGAAACAGCGTTTAAGGACAAGCCCATGACTAGAATTGCTTTTATCGGTTTGGGTGTAATGGGCGGTCCTATCGCGCGCCATCTGTCAAACGCCGGGCACGAGATGACGGTCTTCAACCGTTCCCGCGCCAAGGCGGAGGCGTGGGTCGCGGCGCACGGCGGAACGGTCGCGGCGTCACCTGCCGAAGCGGCAAAGGATGCAGAGGTCGTGCTAAGCTGCGTTGGCACCGATGATGATCTGGCTGGCGTGACTTTGGGCCGTGATGGTGCATTTGCAGCGATGGCCAAAGGGTCGCTTTATATTGACCATACGACGGTTTCGGCGCGCATTGCGCGGCAATTGGGCGTCGAAGCCAAATCACGCGGTTTGCTGGTCGTCGATGCCCCTCTAACCGGCGGACAAGCCGGAGCAGAAAATGGCACGCTTGCGATCATGTGTGGCGGCACAGAGGCGTCACTGGCAGCCGCTACCCCAATCATGCGACCCTATTCGAAACGCATAGTCCACATCGGTGGCCCCGGCACCGGCCAGACCACAAAAATGGTCAACCAGATCACCTTTGCAGGAATCATCCAGTCTCTGTCGGAAGCACTGCGGTTTGCGCAGTCTGCCGAGCTCGACGTGGCGAAAGTCTATGAGGCAATATCTGGTGGTGCTGCACAAAGCTGGCAAATGGACAATCGCTGGGCCACAATGGCCGAGGATAAATTCGATTTCGGCTTTGCGGTGGACTGGATGCGTAAAGACTTGGGCCTGGCTTTCGACGAGGCCCGCGCCAACGGTGCAACACTCCCGATCACGGCGCTCATCGACCAGTTTTATGCCGACGTGCAGCAAATGGGCGGCGGTCGTCTCGATACCAGTTCTGTTGTGAAAAGGTTGCCCAAAGGATGAAAAAGTTTTTCGCATTGGCGTTATTGACGCTCGCCAGCCCCGCGCTGGCCGATGGTCTGGTCGAAAATGTCAACGGCATTACGCTCGACAAGGATGGCAAGGTCGTCCGGTTTACCGCGATCCTCATCAGCAAGGATGGCAAGGTCACCGAACTTCTGACCAAGAAAGACAAATTGCCCAAGCAACTCGACTTCCGCCATGACGGACGAGGTGCGACAATGTTGCCCGGACTGATCGACGCGCACGGCCATGTCATGGGGCTCGGGTTCCAGCAACTGACACTGGACCTGTCCGCAACGAACAGCCTCGCCGAAGCACAGGCCGCGATAAAGGCCTATGCAGCGAAAAATCCCGAGCGCCGCTGGATCATCGGCAGCGGATGGAACCAGGAAAAATGGGGCTTGGGCCGCTTCCCGACCGCTGCCGATCTGGATGTCGCGGTCAGCGACCGACCGGTCTGGCTAGAACGCGTCGATGGCCATGCCGGTTGGGCGAACAATAAGGCGATGGCGATTGCGGGCATAACTTGGGCGTCGAAATCGCCACCCGGCGGGCGCATCGAACTGGCAGCGGGCAAGCCGAGCGGAATATTCGTTGACTCAGCAGGCGAACTGGTTGGCAAATTTGTTCCCGTGCCGCGTCCCGCAGAACGTGACTTGGCATTGGCTGAGGCGCAGAAAAAATTACTATCGCAAGGCATTACCGCGATTGCCGATATGGGCACTACAATCGACGATTGCAAAGCTATCGCCGTGCAGGCGATGCCGGTTGGCTTTCGGTCCGTGTTTTCAGCTATGCCGCCGGCATCGACAATATGGTGATGATTGCCGGGCCAAA
>JANMPK010000029.1:0-2321 GCA_031369825.1 Sphingomonadales bacterium | reverse complement strand
ACATATTGCTATCCACACCGGTCCCTGCCGTCCACTGCCAGTTGACCGCGTTCGACGCATAGTCAGCATCGACCAGAGTGTCCCAGAACCACTGCTCACCCTCGCGCCAGTCAATCAGCAGATGTTTGATGAGGAACGACGCAGCGATCATCCGCACGCGGTTGTGCATCCAACCCGTCGCCCAAAGCTGCCGCATTCCGGCATCCACGATTGGATAGCCGGTCTGCCCCTTCGTCCATGCGAAATAGTCAGCCTTTACAGCAGGGTCGTCCAAGTCCCTCCAGGGCAAGCGGTCGAAGGCATCACGCGCATTTTTGCTGCCATAATCGGGATATTGAATGATCACATTCATGCTGTAGTCGCGCCACACCAGCTCTTTCAGGAACACCTCCACCGACCCGCCCGCCTTCATCGTCGCGTGCCACGCGGTCGCAGGCGATATTTCACCAAAATGGAGATGCGGCGACAGGAACGATGTTCCTGCTATCGACGGGAAGTTACGTTTTTCGTCATAGAGCCGCGCCTTGTCGGTGAAAGCATCCAAGCGCTCCATCGCGCCCACCTCTCCAGGCGTCCACATTTCTTCCATACCCCCTGCCCAATCAGGCTCGGTCGGCAGCAGGTTCCAGTCATCGAGACTGTCGCTGTCGGGCCAGTTTTCGGGCGCAGCGATTGCTCTGGGCGCAGGGGTAGGAACAGGCGGCGGCATATGCTGCGCCAGCGCACGCCAGAACGGCGTGTAAATCTTGAACGGCCCGCCAGCGCCCGTGGTCACGCTACCCGGCGGCAACAGATAATTGCCGTGATGGCTTTCGAGCGTGCAACCATCCGTCAAAGCATCCTTCAAAGCGCGCTCGGCGTTTCGCCACCAAGGCTCAAAATGCCGAACGCAATGCACAGCCGAAGCCCCGGTTTTCTTGACAAGTTCACACAGGATCGAGTTGGAATTGCCCCGCCGCAATATCAGACGCAAACCCAGTTTTTGTAAATCCTCGTCGAGCGATTTCAAACTATGATGCAACCACCACCGCGAAGCCCCGCCCATCTTGCGATGCTTGGGCGTTTCGTCGTCGAGGATGAAGACCGGAATGACCGGCGCGCCGCTTTCGACCGCAGCGGCCAAAGCGGGCTGATCGGCAAGGCGCAAATCACGACGGAGCCAGAGGATGACTGGGTCGGTCATTCCGTCTCGCAACTTTGGATGCAACTTGGGAGTGTAAAATCCTCGTTGCCAACCGGTATTTTGATCGTAAAGTTTTCAGCGGTTGGCGAAAACGACCTCATCATCGCAGTCGAAAAACGTGCATCTTTGAAAAGCGCATTATACCCGTTCTTTGATTGTACGATCTCAACGAACGGCAATCGTGACCAGAACAAAAACGCATCCAAATCAGCATCTCTTTTGGCAAGCGCATCCCAATCAACCTTAGGTGGTTGCAAGCTGATTTTTTGAGTCTGCTTCAAATCAATTCCCGAAAAGGCTGAATATGGAATCTCTAGGTATGAACCCTCATGCTTTAGGATCATTTCACGCCTCCAGAATGCCACGGGTACTGCGTTTGCAACAACTACTTCGGGCCTGTCTCCAGCTTCTCTGGTAAATGCAAGAAAAGCTGTACGTTCTGCTCGGTTAGTAATTACTCCATTTGCGAATATATATGCGCAAATTGCAATAAACACGATCCGGGCAGGTTGCGCCCAATCGGCTCGGCCTGCCCTACCGCGTTTAAGCGACAGCATTATGCCGAAAACAAGTGCAGCCAATATCCAAATGTCGATGATGAAAATGCTGTCGCCGTAAAACCATTGGGATGAGAAGGGTTCGAGAAGACGGATACCGTAATTGTTCAGCCAATCCATTGCCGGATGGCTGAGGCACCCAATATAGGCCAGCGCCAGCAACCAGCCCTTATGCACCGGCAACCGTTTTTCCGGTCGCTTTCCACGCCGCGTTTGCCACGCGTCGAACCACAGCATCGCGCCCCATAGCAACAACGGCAGCAAAACCATCGCAATCGGACCATGCGTAATGCCGCGCCGCAACGCTAGATGCTGCTGCCCGCCGAGCAACACCGCAACCGCATCAATATCCGGAATATTCGCCGCGATGATCAGCGTCGGCATCGCCAACCCCGTCTTTCGCTTCAAACCCATCTGCCCAATGAGCGCCCCGACGAGGCTATGTGTGAGATTATCCATCGCTCCTAGCTGGCGGAGCAAAACCTACATTGCAATACCGGCTTATGGCTGTCGGTTATTTTGTTCGCGCAAAGACGCTAAGACGCAAAGAAGATTATTTTAGCTCGTTATAGTTGTTGGCG
>JANMPK010000054.1:0-3070 GCA_031369825.1 Sphingomonadales bacterium | reverse complement strand
CGCGGTTGCCCGTGTAGGTCGCTGGTTTTGCCTCGCCCGCTTGCCCCATTTCGGGCTTCCATCCCGATTGATTTATCGCGCTCATGCCAATATCTCCTCAAGCACAGTCGCCAGCGCTTCGATGTCTTCGGGCGTAACGACTTCTGTTACAGCGATGACTAGCCCGTTCTCAAGCGCTGAGATGCCCGGATAGAGCCGCCCGAGCGACACCCCGCCAAGCACCTTGCGGTCGGCCATAGCGCGGACGACTGGCCTTGCTTCCTTGGAAAGTTTCAAGGTGAACTCGTTGAAAAAGCTATCATTTACCAATTCAACCCCTTTGATTTGCGTCAGCCGGTCAGCCGCCTGAACCGCCATTTTGTGGTTGAGCATTGCCAGATCACGCAAGCCCTTCTCGCCGAGCAAGGTCATATGAATACTGAAGGCCAACGCACAAAGCCCTGAATTAGTGCATATATTTGAAGTAGCCTTCTCGCGTCTGATATGCTGCTCACGCGTTGACAGCGTCAGCACAAAACCGCGTTTCCCTTCCGCATCCACAGTCTCGCCGCACAGCCGTCCGGGCATCTGGCGGACAAACTTGTCCTTGCAGGCGAACAGCCCGACATAAGGCCCGCCGAACTGCAGGCCAACCCCGATCGATTGGCCCTCACCAACAACAATATCAGCACCCATTTCGCCGGGAGCTTTGATCGCGCCCAAGGCAACGGGTTCGGTCACCACCGCGATTAGCAACGCGCCATGTTCGTGCGCTTTGGCGGCAACCGCGGAGAGGTCCTCAATGCGCCCCAATATGTCGGGATATTGCACCACGACGCAGCTTGTTTCGTCGTCGATAGCGGCCAGCAGCTGCGCGCTGTCAGTATTCGCAGTCAATTCCGGCTGTGCGGTATCAAGCGCGTCGCCGGTAAACCGCGCCATTGTCTCGCAAACGCTGACATAATGCGGGTGAAGCCCAGACGACAACACCGCCTTTTTGCGCTTGGTGATGCGGCCAGCCATGCTGATCGCCTCCCAGCAGGCGGTCGAGCCGTCGTACATCGACGCGTTGGCAACGTCGCAGCCATATAGCCGCGCCACTTGCGTCTGGAACTCGAACAGCATCTGAAGCGTGCCCTGCGCGATTTCGGGCTGATAGGGCGTATAAGCGGTCAAAAACTCGCCGCGTTGAATCAGGTGATCGACCGAAGCCGGGACATGATGCTTGTACGCGCCGCAACCGAGGAAAAACGGATGATGCGACGCCGCCATATTTTTGCGCGCGAGATTGGAAAAATGCCGCTCGACCGCCATTTCGCTGGCGTGGTTAGGCAAGCCACGGATCGGGCCATCGAGCCGGGCCGCTTCGGGAACATCGACAAACAGGTCGTCTATGCTGTTCGCACCGATGACGCCGAGCATGGCCTGACGGTCGGATGGGGTAAGCGGGAGATAACGCATTATTGGTCAACTTTCTTGGAAGAGGCAGATTGCGCGGTCCATTTCGTTATCGAGATCGGCTGCAGAACATCTGCCCGATCTTTGCAGTCTTCAACGACACACAGTTTGTTAATCCGCGCTTTCAACAGGACTCGAGAAAACTGGAGTTTCTCAGCTTGCTGATCAAATTTGTCTGACGCACCGATGGGCAAGCTGCTTTCGCGTGATAGAGGTTGTGGCTCGGCCATTGCGGCGGCCTGATTGACAAAAATTTGGCATTCGTAGCCTTGGCATTTTCCGAGCCAGCCATCGACGACCACAATCTGGCCGTCCCATTCAACAGCATTGCTTCGCACCGTTTCAACTGTAACCGGATTTGCGGGCAATGAATCGAAACCGCAGCCAACGGTCAGCAGCATCAGTAAAGGCGGCAGGGTACGCATCATAATCCGTCGACAAACGCCTTGTAAGCAGCCTCATCCATCAGGCTTTCGAGTTCACCCATATTCGATAGGGTCAGCTTGAAGAACCAGCCATCGCCTTCGGGATCGCTGTTTACCAACGCGGGGTCGTCACCAAGCGCGTCGTTGCCTTCAACCACGGTGCCCGAAACCGGCGCGTAAACGTCGGAAGCCGCCTTCACTGATTCGACCACCGCTGCATCGCCGCCTTTTTTCAGCACTGCGCCGACCGCTGGCACTTCGGCGAAGACGATGTCGCCCAACTGGCCTTGCGCGTAATCGGTGATGCCGACGGTTGCGCTGTCGCCATCGACTTCGATCCATTCATGATCTTCGGTGAAATAACGGGTCATGCGGTTTTTCCTTTCCGGTGATAACGATGCGGGATGAATGGCATCGGCGCGACGGTTATGGGGATGCGCTTGCCGCGCACCTCGGCCTCTAATTTACTATTCACAGAATTGTGTAGGTTATTGACATAACCCATTGCTATCGGTTGGTTAACTGTCGGAGCAAAGCCACCTGACGTAATGACGCCAACCTGTGTATCGCCTGCAAAAATCGGTGCGCCTTCGCGGACTGGCATCTTGCCTTCGACGGTGAAGCCGACCAGTTTGCGCGGTGGACCATCGGCCAGCGCCTTCAATATGCGTGCGCTCCCCAAAAAGCCGCCTTCTTCGCGGCGGCGTTTGGAAATGGCGAAAGAGGCATTGCCCTCAACTGGGTCTACGCCCGCGTCCATATCATGCCCATACAGAGGCAAACCCGCCTCCAACCGCAACGAATCGCGCGCGCCAAGCCCAATCGGTTTGACCTCGGGCTGCGCGCACAGGGCATCTGCAAAGGCGACGACATGCTCTGCGGGGATCGAAATCTCGAACCCGTCCTCGCCGGTATAGCCCGACCGACTGATCCAAAGCGGCTCGGGATCGGTCTTAGGTCCCCAGAAAAACGTGCCTGCTTCCATGAAGAACAAAGCATCGACGCCCGGCACCACGCGTTTCAGCGCATCGACCGCTTTCGGACCCTGCAACGCCAGCAAAGCGCGGTCGTCCATATGATTGATCGTGATTTCATCGGCGAGCTGGTCGCGCAGATAGCCGATATCGTCCCACTTCACCGCGCCGTTGACCACCAGATACAGCCCCATCGGCGCCGCAGTAATCATCAAATCGTCTAGAATTCCGCCA